>JBKGZE010000189.1:0-5281 GCA_046545735.1 Gemmatimonadota bacterium
CGCCGGATCGGGACGGCGGTCGACCACGCGCGCCTGTTTGAGTCCGAGCAGCTGGCCCGCCAGGCCAAGACCGACTTCCTGGCCATCATGAGCCACGAGCTCCGGACCCCGCTGACCGCCGTGCTGGGCTACGCCGACCTCCTCGCCGACGAGATATCCGGCCCGCTCAACCCACGCCAGCAGGAGCAGGTGCAGCGCATCCGGGCCGGCAGCGATCGGCTGTACCGGCTCATGGAGAGCATCCTCGCCTATGTGCGTCTCGAGTCCGGCCACGACCGCCCGCGCCGGGAATGGGTCCGGTTCAGGAGCATCCTCGAGCGGGTCGAGGAGGTCGTCGGACCCCGGGCCGCCGAAGAGGGAGTCGACTTCCAGATCGACGTGGACGATGCGGTGCCGAGCCACCTGATCACGGACCCCGACCGCGTGCTCCAGATCCTGCTGGCGCTCCTCACCAACGCCCTCAAGTTCGACCGCCGCGGCGAGGTCCGCCTTCGGGTCACGGGGCGGGACGACCACCTGGAGCTGGACGTCTCCGACACGGGCGCGGGCATCCCGCCGGAGCACCAGCCCCACGTCTTCAACGCGTTCTGGCAGGTCGAGCAGCCGGCGACCCGGCGTGCGGGCGGGGCCGGGCTCGGCCTCTCTCTCGCCCGGCGAATGGCTCGCCTCCTGGGCGGCGACGTGGGGATCGCCGAGAGCTCGCCCGACGGGACCACGTTCCGGTTCCGGCTCCCGGTCAACCTGCGTCCGTAGCCGCTCCCGCGCCCGCTGGCCGCGCGCCGTGGGCTCGAGAGTGGGCTCGAGAGTGGGCTCGAGAGTGGGCGACATGAGAGGCGGCGGTGAAGGCGCGGTGGCCTCCATCTTGACGTGCCCTGGGGCAGGAGGCGCGGAACGCGCGCGCGGGTCGCGGGTTTACCCTGAGCGATCGAAAATCAAGGACGTACCGAGCCAACGGCTGAGGCTGTGAGCGACGAGACGAAGAACCGGGCCTTCGATTCCTACAACGCGGGCTACGCCCAGGAGCTGTACGAGGCGTACACCAGGGATCCGGGAGCAGTCGACGAGCGCTGGCGATCGGTATTCGCGCTGAGCCCTGCCGAGGCGGGGCTGATCCCGGTGGATTCGGAGGCGGCGCCCTCGCGCGCGCAGCTCCGGGCCGGCATGGCGGCGGCCGAGCTGGTGGACGCGTACCGGCTGCAAGGCCACACCGCCGCCCAGCTCGATCCGCTGGGCGGCGAGCCCCGCGGCCACCCCATGCTCTCCCTCGAGTTCCATGGCATCCAGCCCCGGGAGCTCGACGCGATCCCTGCCTCGCTCCTGGACCTGGGGGGTCCGGGCGTCAGCATGCGGGCGGTCCTGGGCTGGCTCCGCCAGACGTACACCAGCACCATCGGCTACGAGTTCGAGCACGTCGAGGACCCGAAGCGGCGGGAATGGCTGCGGAGGAGGATCGAGGGGGGCGAGCACCGCCGGGCGCTTTCCGCCGAGGAGAAGAAGCGGCTCCTCGAGCGTCTGACGGAGGTCCAGGCGCTCGAGCAGTTCCTGCACCGGGCCTACCTGGGCCAGAAGCGGTTCTCGATCGAGGGGAACGACATGCTCGTGCCCATCCTGGACCTGGCCATCGAGCGGGCGGGGGCGGCCGGCGGCCGGGAGATCGTCCTGGGCATGGCGCACCGGGGCCGCCTGAACGTGCTCGCCCACGTCCTCGGCCGCTCCTACGACCGGATCCTGGCGGAGTTCGAGGGGCGGCAGCTCACGGCCGGCACCGGCGACGTGAAGTACCACCTCGGCGCCGAGGGCACCTACGCCACCGTCTCCGGCGACCCGCTCACCGTCACCATGGCGCCGAACCCCAGTCATCTGGAGTACGTGAACCCGGTGGTGGAAGGGATCGCGCGGGCGAAGCAGACCGACCGCGGCGGGCGCGAGATCGCGCAGGACGTCCTGCGCGTACTCCCCGTGATCATGCACGGCGATGCCGCGTTCGCCGGCCAGGGCATCGTGGCCGAGACGCTCAACCTGGCCCGGCTCCGGGGATACGAGACCGGCGGCACGCTCCACATCATCGTCAACAACCAGATCGGCTTCACCACCGATCCGGGGGAGGCCCGGTCCACCAACTACGCCAGCGACCTGGCCCGCGGCTTCGACATCCCGGTCTTCCACGTCAACGCGGACGACCCCGAAGCGTGCCTCGCCGTTGTCCGCCTGGCCATGGAGTACCGCTCCACCTTCCAGGCCGATGTCCTCATCGACCTGGTCGGCTACCGCCGGTACGGCCACAATGAGGGGGACGAGCCGGCCTATACCCAGCCGCGGATGTACGAGTTCGTGAAGGATCACCCCACCGTGCGGATGATCTGGGCCGATCGTCTCGTGGAGGAGGGCGTCCTCACCCGCGAGGAGAGCGACGCGCTCTGGAACGAGGTCTACGACCGGCTCGGTGAGATCCAGGCGAAGGTCAGGAGCGACGTCGGCGACGGCGATGAGCCGGCCACCCCGCCCGTTGAGCCGGCCACCCTCGAGGCGCCCGTCGCCACCGCCGTGGACCCGGAAACGCTGCGCCGCATCGACGCGCAGCTCCACAGCTGGCCGGAGTCCTTCTCCCCTCACCCGAAGCTCGCGCGTCAGCTCGAGCTACGCGGGCAAACGTTCGCGACGGACGGCGGGCTCGACTGGGCCCACGCCGAGTCCCTCGCCTTCGGCACCCTCCTGGCCGACGGCACCCCGATCCGGCTCTCCGGACAGGACGCGCCACGGGGCACCTTCAGCCAGCGGCACCTGACACTTCACGACACAGAGACGGGCGAGAAGCATACCCCGCTCGCGCACCTGGCCGAGGGGTCCGCGCCCTTCGAGGTCTACAACAGCCCCCTCTCCGAGGCCGGCGTGCTCGGCTTCGAGTACGGGTACGCCACGGCGGCCCGGTCCTCGCTCGTGCTCTGGGAGGCCCAGTTCGGCGACTTCGTCAACGGCGCCGACGTGATCATCGACCAGTTCGTCGCCGCCGGCCGCGCCAAGTGGGGCCAGGAGAGCCGTCTCGTGCTCCTCCTCCCCCACGGGTACGAAGGGCAGGGGCCCGAACACTCCAGCGCCCGCCTGGAGCGGTTCCTCCAGCTGGCGGCGGAAGACAACATCCGGGTGGCCAGCTGCAGTACGCCGGCCCAGTACTTCCACCTGCTCCGGCGGCAGGCGCTGCTCGAGGAGCTCCGGCCGCTGATCGTGTTCACACCCAAGAGCCTGCTCCGCCACCCGAAGGCCGTCTCGACCGCCGCCGAGTTCAGCGCGGGCGGGTTCCAGCTCGTGATCGACGATGCCGGGGCCCGAGAGCGGGCGGACCGGATCCGACGGGTCGTGCTCTGCTCCGGGAAGGTGTACTATGACCTGATGGCCGCCGATGCTCCCTCCGAGGAGGTGGCGGTGGTCCGGGTCGAGCAGCTCTACCCGTTCCCGGAGGAGGCGCTGGCGTCGGTGATCACCCGCTACCCGTCGGCCGGCGAGCTGGTCTGGGTCCAGGAGGAGCCGGCGAACATGGGAGCCTGGTCCTACATCCGGCCGTGGCTCCAGTACCTGGTCGGCCGCGACCGGAGCGTGGGCTACATCGGACGCCCCGAACGGGCGAGCCCGGCGGAGGGCTACAAGAAGGCCCACGACGAGCAGCAGGCCCGCATCGTTCGTGAAGCCTTCGAGCTCGGCACCGCCGCCGCCCTGCCCCGCGCCGGCACCACCGTGCGGGAGTCCAGCAGCAGCGCCCCCGAAGCCCGCTAACGATCGCGTCGTCGGATTCCGACCCCTCGCGGGTCCGGGCCACGGCCCCGTGGTCCAGCTGGTCCGCCACGGCCAGGACCCGGGCGCCCGTCGGGAGCCCCGGCGACCACGGCTCCGCGGCCTGACGGACCAGCTCCGAGACCCGGGCGTCGAAGCCCAGGTTCTCCAGCAGCTGAGCGGTCCGGCGGGCCACGCGCTCCGGCGAGCCCGGCCCGGTCAGGCGGCCGATCTCGTGGGTGCGGGCCGCCGTCCGCAGTACCTCCCGCCCGCGAGCATCGATGGCGGCGTCGCCCCAGCGCTTGGCCAGGAGCCCGGCGATGCTCACCACCCGCGCCCCGTGGCCGCTTCCCGCCGCCGAACGCTCGTCGCCCAGGTGGAGCCAGGAGCGGGGGAGCAGCCCGCCCGATTCGCCCCAGTCCTCCAGCCCCCGCGACTGCGCCCGGGCCAGCGTCTCGGTGGCTTCCACCAAGTCGAGAACGGACAGGGCCTGCGCCAGCGCCGCATCCAGCTCGAACAGCTGGAACGGCTTCAGGAGGTACCCGGCCGCGCCGTCCCCCAGCGCCTCACGGGCCAGCGCGGCATCGTCGTCGCCGGTGATGATCAGAACCGGGCTCAGCGGTCGGGTGGCCAGGAGCAGCCGCGTCAGCGCCACCCCGGACATCCCCGGCAGGTGCACGTCGACCAGCGCCACGCCATAGTCCAGCGTCCCGCCTCGCACGTCCGCCAGCACCGCTTCCGCCGACTCGGCCGACCGTACCTCGTGCCGCCGCCGCAGGTGCTTCCCCACCAGCCCCCGAACCCCCGCATCATCCTCCACCAGCAGGATCCGGCGCCCGCCTCGGCCATCCGCGCCACTCATGCCGCCATCCCGACCGCGTCCAGCCGCGTCCGAAGACGACCCAGCGCCCGCGTCCTAAGCTGCGAGACCCGCGACTGGCTCACCCCCAGACGATCCGCGATCTCCCGCAGCGTGCACTGCTCCAGGTCGTACAGCCGCACGATCAGCCGCTCCCGCTCCGGCAGTGACTCCAGCTCCCGCCGCACCAGCCGCAGCTCCGACTCCCGCGTCAGCCGAGCCTCCACGTCCTCGCCCCCGTGCCAGCTCCCACTGCTGCCCGACCGCTCCGCCGTCAGCAGCTTCGACAGCGACACCTGACGGCTCCGCTCGACCTCCCACTTCCACCGCCACACCGTCTGCGCGTCCATACCCAGGTCCTCCGCCACCTCCCTCGAGCTCGGCCGACGATCCAGCTCCACCGACAGACGGCCCACCGCCTCCTCCAGCGCCCGCTGCCGCCGACGGACCGAGCGCGGCGCAACATCCCGACGCCGCATCTCGTCCAGCATCGCACCCCGGATCCGCGTTCCCGCGAACGTGCTGAACCGGTACCCGCGCGCAGGGTCGTACGCCCCCACCGCATCCATCAACCCCATGACCCCCGCGCTCACCAGGTCATCCCGCTCCAGCGCGGTCGCGTACCACGTCGCCGCGGCGTCCGGCGGCGGGTCCCCG
>JBKGZE010000190.1:0-5196 GCA_046545735.1 Gemmatimonadota bacterium
GGTCACACCCTCCCGCGGCGAGAAGGACCGTCAATGCCAGCAGGGGTGTGGCGCGCATATAACCTCTCGGCTGGTGCGTGGCCCGCGACCCGGCCCGCAGGGGGCAGGACCGCCCCGGGCGCCCGTTTCACCGTACGGGCGCCCAAACCGGTTCTAACGTCGCGCCGGCGGCGCGTTCCATCAAGCTCGCTCAGAACGTCCCGCCCAGGAAGATGGCGTGCCCGAACAGGGGCAGGAGACCGCGCCACATCGCGCGGAAGTTCGGGTCCCCGGTGAACGCGATCACGCGGCCCGAGCCGACGCGTTCCGTCCAGAGATAGGTGGCGCCCGCGATCCGCGGCGGGCTCTCCGGCCAGAGGAACCCGGAAAGCCGCAGCCGGTCCTCGGGCGCGTAGCGGATCACGGCCTCGCCCGGAGCCGCGCCGTCGGGGGTCTCGTAGACGGTGCCGTCGAAGAGCATGACGGGGATCTCCGGCTCGTGGATACCGGCGGCGAGCGGTGAGAGGGTGTCCACGGTGGCGCGCAGGATCGCGCCCGGGATCGAGGCGCGGAGCGGCCGGCCGGCCGACTCCTCCGCCTCGGGCTCGAGAGGCTCATCGAGGGACCGCGTACGGATGCGCGCGAGCCCGTCGTCCGAGGCGAGCCAGCGGGTGGCGCCGTCGAGCGTGATGAGCGTGCCGCCGCCCCGGACCCAGTCCCGGAGCGCCTGGGTGCCGCGCTCGCCCAGAGTCGAGCCCAGGGACCACGTCGACGGCAGGATCACGACGTTGAACTCGTCGAGCGACCGGGTCAGCCTGCTCAGCTCGACGCGGGTGGCCGGGAAGTGGAGGAGCTGGTCGAGGGCGTACCAGGCGGCGCCGAAGGAGGTGCTGCTGATCCCGTCTCCGCCCACCAGCGCGACCGCCGGGTCGGGGATCGCGCGGACCGAGTTGCTGCCGAGGTCGGTGCCCTCGTCCACGAGCGCCGTGTGGAGCGCCACCACCTCGGCGCCCGACTCGGCCGCGCGGGCGCGAACCGTCTCGTGGAGGCTGGCGCCATCGTCCTGGCCGCGGTTGCGGTGGACCAGGACCAGGAACGCGCCGTGGGGGAAGGAGGCGTCGCCGATCCGGAAGGCGCGCGGGGCGTGGCGCACCCGGATGTCGTCGGTGAAGAGGCCGGCGAGCATGCGGAGCGAGGCCTCGGAGCCGGGCGCGAAGGCGTAGGCGTACCCGGCCCGGTCGGGGAGCGGCGCGCCGACGGGCGCCACGCTACGCACGGCCGTGACCGGCTCCACCGCCTGCTCCGAGTGCCACGCGGGGACCCGGAAGAGGAAGGGCAGGGCCCACCCGGTCATGTCGTAGAACCGGCCGCGGAGCCCCGCCTCGCGGCGGGCGAGCTCCTCCTCGATGAATCCCTCCTCGAACCTCGGATCCGGGTCGAGGATCGTGCGGGCCAGGATGCCCTGGGGCTGGGCGAGATCGACGACGTACGACCCGGCCGGGATCGTGACCCGCCCCGCGTCGCGCGCGCCGTATTCCGTGGCCCGGACCCGCCGGGCCTCGTCGAGGCGGCTCACCTCGATGCCGTGGCGGAGGAGCACCGTCACCAGCGAGTCGGCCCGCCCCTGCGCGTCCCGAGCGATGAAGACGCTCCGGATGCCGCTCACTCCGTTGTTCACGACGGGCGCCTGCCGGCTCTCGAGGTAGCCAGCCACGCGCGTGGCCCGGTTCGTCGCCGCCGTGCGGAGCGTGGCCCGGCTGGCTGTGTAATGGTGCCGGGCGGCCTCGAGCAAGGTGAGGACGGTGCCGTCGTCGCGCCGGATGGCGCCCCCGGCGCTCGACGCCTGCTCGTACGTCATGCCGACGGCCCCGGTGTAGATCGGCCACGACGGACCGTAGCCGGGGAAGAACTCGTCGAACGCTTCGCGGGTGAAGAAGCCCCAGCCCTCGTCCGCGAACGCGGCGGCGTTGCCCCGGGCGAACATCTCCCAGCCCTCCGCCACGGTCGGGTGGATGTTGACGTTCACCGGCTTCATGGGCGGGGGAAAGAAGTAGGTGGAGCTGGAGCCCATCTCGTGCAGGTCCGCGGCCACATGGGGGTACCAGCTGCGGAAGACGTCCATGCGGGCCCGGGTCTCCCGCTGCGCGTGGACGATCCAGTCCCGGTTCAGGTCGAAGAGGTAGTGGTTCGAGCGGGCGCCGTGCCAATCGTGCCCGTGAACCATGGCCGCGGGATTCTCATCGGGGCCGAAGCGGCCGAGGTCCCACGCCACCTGGTAGACGTGGCGGTCGTGCCCGTCCGGGTTCTGCACCGGGTCGATCAGCGTGATCACGTTCTCCAGGATCTCCAGCGTGCCGTCGTCCTGACCGGCCGCCAGCTCGTACGCCGTGCCCAGCGCCGCCTCCACGCCGCTGGCCTCGTTGCCGTGGACGGTGTACCCGAGCCAGACCACCGTGGGCTGCTCGGCCACGAGCCGCTCCAGCTCGGCCGTCGACGCGCCCCGGGGGTCGGCCAGACGCCGGGCGCCCGCCTGCAGCTCGTCGAGCCGCGCCTGGTTGGCAGCGCTGGTGATGGTCACCAGGAGCAGCGGCCGGCCCTCGTACGTGGTGGCGACCGTGTCCAGCCGCACCCGGTCGCTCGTCTCCGCCAGCGCGCCCAGGTACCGGACCACGGCGTGATGCGGCGTGAATGCCTCCCCGAGCTCGTAGCCGAGCACCGAGGCGGGCGTGGGCACCGCGGGGTCGTACGGGCCCTCTCCGTCGAGGGCGTGCTGCGCCGTGACGGCGCCCGGGAAGACGAGTACGGCGAGGACCAGGAGGCGAAGCAGACGCATGGAAGTCTCTATCCGTGAAGCGTGAATCATCGACATCAGAATGTACCGCCCAGGAACACCGCGTTGGCGAAGACGGGGAGCAGACCCCGCCAGAGCATGCGGAAGTTCGGATCGCCGCTGAAGGCGATAACCCGGCCTCCGCCCACGCGTTCCGTCCAGAGCGCCGGCGACCCGGCCACCCGGTCCGGGGCTTCCGGCCACAGGTAGCCCGCCAGCCGGAGTCGGTCCGCGTCGGCGTAGTGGAGCACCACCTCCCCCGGCCCCGCGTCGTCGGGCGCCTCGTAGACCCGCGAGCCAGAGAGCATGACCGGCAGCTCGAGGTCGTGCACGCCGGCCAGCAGCGGCGAGAGCGTGTCGCCCACCGCCCGGACGATGGCGCCGGGGACGGAGGCGTGCACGGGGTGGCCCTGGGCGTCCCGCACGGTGTCGGCGCGGACGCTCAGGCGCGTGAAGCCGTCCCGGTGGGTGAGCCAGCTCGTGGCCCCGTCCAGCGCCACCAGGACGCCGCCGCCCCGGACCCACTCGCGGAGCGTCTCCGTCTCCGTCTCGCTCAAGCCCCCGCCGGCCACGGAGGGGAGCACCACGACGTCGAAGTCGTCGAGCATCCGGGTGAGGTCTCCGAGCTCGACGCGGGTGGCCGGGAAGCGGAGACGCTGGTCGAAGGCGTACCACGCCGCGCCGAAGGAGTAGGACGACGTGCCGGGGCCGCCCGCGAGGGCGATCCTGGCGTTCGGGATGGCGCGGACGCTGTTGCTGCCGAGGTCCGTGCCCTGGTCGGCCAGGGCCGTGTGGACCGGGACCACGCGGGTGGCGGTGTTCCGGGCGTGGGTGCGGACGAGCTCGTGGATGTCGGGTCCGCCGGCGCCGCGGTCGCGGTTGCGGTGCACGAGCACCACGAAGGCGCCGTGGGGGAAGTCGGCGTCGCCGATCCGGAAGGGCCGGGGTGCGTGGCGGACGCGGACGCTGTCGGCGAGCAGCGCGCCGAGCATGCGGTACGAGGCCTCGGGGCCGGGCTCGAAGAGGTAGGCGTAGCCGGCCCGGTCCGGGGGGGCGGCGGTGGCCACCGGGGTCGCCGTGACGGGCTCGGCGTCCAGCACATCGTCGGTCCACCAGGCGTCCACCCGGAAGGTGTAGGGGAGCGACCAGGCCGTGATATCGTAGAAGCGGTCGCGGCGGCCTTCGCGTCGGGCGGCGAGCTCCTCCTCGAGGAAGGCGGCGGGCAGCTCGGCGTCCGGCTCCAGGATGGCCTTGGCCAGCCGCCCCTGGGGCTGCGCCAGGTCGATCACCCACGCGCCCGCCGGCAGCCGTACCCGGGTCTCGCCCGCCTCGCCGTACGCCGTGGCGCGGACCGTGGTGGCCTCCGGCATCCGGCCCACCTCGATGCGGTTGCTGCGGAGCACCTCCACCAGCGCCGCCGCCCGCCCCTGGGCGTCCGGCTCCAGGATGACGGTGCGGAGTCGCGCGCCCTCGCGGTCGCGGATGGCGGTGCGCCGGAACTCCAGGTAGTCCTGGACCCGGTCCGTCCGCCGGGTGGCGGCCGTGCGAACGGTCGCCATGCTCGCGGTGTAGTGGTGCGCGGCGGCTTCCCGGAGCGTGAGGACGGTGCCGTCGTCGCGCCGGATGGCGCCGCCCCGGCTCGAGCCCTGCTCGTAGGTCATGCCGATGGCGCCGGTCAGGACGGGCCAGGAGACGCCGTAGCCGGGGTAGAACTCGTCGAAGCTCTCGCCGGTGAAGAAGCCCCATCCCCGCGCGGCCATGGCCGCCGCGTTCCCCTCAGCGAAGATGTCCCACCACACGGGGATGCTCGCGTCCACGTTGGGGTTGTACGGGGGCATGGGCGGCGCGAAGAAGTACGTGGAGCTGGAGCCCATCTCGTGGAGGTCGGCCGCCACGTGCGGCGCCCAGTCCATGAACGCCCGCGTCCGGGCGACCGTCTCCGGGTGGCTGTGTATGAACCAGTCCCGGTTCAGGTCGAAGAGGTAGTGGCTCGTGCGCGCGCCGGGCCACGGCGTCCCGTGCACCATGGCGCCGGGGTACGGGTCCGGACCGAACGCGCCCAGGTCCCGCATCACGTCCTGCACGTGGCGCTCGCGGCCGTCCGGGTTCTGCACCGGGTCGATCAGCACGACAGCGCTGTCCAGCAGCATCCGGGTCTCCTCGTCCTCACCCGCCGCCAGCTGGTAGAGTGTGCCCAGCGCCGCCTCCGCACCGCTGGCCTCGTTCCCGTGGACGTTGTAGCCGAGCCAGACGATCGCCGGCACCGTCGCCACCGTCCGCTCCAGCTCGGCCGCGGCGATGCCACGCGGGTCCGCCAGAAGCCGGGCGCCGCGCCGGATCCCGTCCAGCCGCCGCTGGTTCGCCTCGCTCGTCACGATGACCAGGAA
>JBKGZE010000191.1:0-5186 GCA_046545735.1 Gemmatimonadota bacterium
GCCAGCTGGGTGGGCCGGAAGATCTCGGGCACGATCTCCGGACGGAGGTGGTAGGCCTCCAGCCGGTCGGCGGTGCCCGAGCCGAGAGCCACCATCTGCGGGCCGCTCAGCCGCCGCGCGTCGCCGCCCTGGTCGAAGACCCGGCGGACCAGCCCCTCGACGCCGTTCGGGCTGGAGAAGACGAGCCAGTCGTACTCCCCGATCCGGTCCACCGCCGCGTCCACGGCGCTCCAGTCCGGCGGGTCCACCACCCGGATCGCCGGCTGGACGATGACCTCGGCGCCCTGCTCGGCCAGCTGCTCGCGCAGCCGCGCCGACGTCCCCGCCGAGCCGGCCACCAGGACGGTGGCGCCGAACAGCGGCCGGGACTGGAACCAGGAGAGCGACGGGCTGTGCGCCACCACCTTCCCCACCACGAAGAGGGCGGGCGGGCGCACGTTGTGGCTCTCCACCACCTCTGTCACCGTCTCCAGCGTGCAGCGCACCGTCTGCTGCCGGGCCCGGCTGCACCAGCGCACGATGGCCACGGGCGTGTCCGGCGCGCGTCCGTGCTCGATCAGCGCACCGCTCCACCGGGCCACACCCCGCACGCCCATGTAGAAGACGAGCGTGCCCGGGAAGGCCGCCAGCGCCCGGTAGTCCAGGTTCGACTCCTCCTTGCCCGACCGCTCCCGCCCCGTCACCAGCGCCACGGCCGACGCGTCGTCGTGATGGGTCAACGGCACTTCCGCGAACGCGGCGATCGACAGTCCGGACGTGATCCCGGGGACCACCTCGTAGGGGATGTCGAGCTTCCGGAGCGCCTCGGTCTCATCGGCGAGCCGGCCGAAGATGGCCGGATCGCCACCCTTCAGCCGCACCACGCACCGCCCGGCCAGGGCACCTTCGACCATGGCCGCCGTGATCTGGTTCGGGGTCAGACGCGGGCCGCCGTTGTGGTGGCCCAGGCGGACCAGCTCCGCGCCCGGCCGCGCGTGCTCCACCAGCGACGGATTCGCCAGGTAGTCGTAGAGCACCAGGTCGGCCTTCTTCAGGCACTCCACGCCCCGCAATGTGAGGAGGCCGGGGTGTCCCGGGCCGGCCCCCACGAGGTACACGGTGCCGGGCTTCCGGCGCCCGGTGGGAAGGGTCGGGTCGCCCCCGCTCCGGGGGTGTTCGGTATGGGACGTCATCGGGTCACCTCCCTGGCAAGCTCCACCAGGAGTATTCGAAACGAGGGGAGCTCTCCCACGGGTGGAAGCAGCTCGATCTCGATCGGTTCGTAGTCCCGGCGCAGCTCATCCACGACCGGGCGAATATCACGCTCCACGTGCCCGCCCGCCGTCATGAAGAGCGGCAGCACGCGGATCGTTCGGATGCCGGAGCCGGCGGCGTCGGCCACCACGTCCTCCAGCGTCGGGCTCTCGAACTGCGAGAAGGCGAGTCGTACACTCCCCCGCCCCGTTCGCTCCCCGACCTGTCTCGTAAGCTCTTCCAGCGGCCCGGCCCAGGCGGGGTCGCGGCTGCCGTGTGCCACCAGTACCAGGAGCGACGCACCGTCCCAGGCCTGATCGCCCTCCTCGTGATCCGCGCTCGACAGCCACTCCGCGATCTGGTCCCGCGTCCGCCGCGCACGGCCCGGGTCGCGACCGTCCGTGAACGTGGCGATCGTCAGCCCGTCCTCCTCCAGGAGCGCTCCGAAGATCACGTCCGACCGCTCGCCGGCCGTGGCGTCGCAGAGCAGCGCGCCCGAGCGCCGGGCGAGCTCCGCCACGCGCTCGTTCACCTCCGGGTCCCCCGTGGCCACGACCACCAGCCGGGCCCCCTCGAGGTGCTCCGGCTCGAACCGGCACTGGCGCCACTCGACCCGTCCCGCCTCGACCTCGTCCGCCAGCTCCTCGGTGATCGCCGGGGCCACCACCGTCACGCGGGCCCCGCCCCGGCGGAGGGAGAACACCTTGCGGGTGCCCACGAGCCCCCCGCCCACCACCACGCACGGGCGATCCTGAAGGTCGAGTCCGACGGGGAAGAAGCGCACCGTCAGTGCCCCACGGCCAGGATACCGCTCGCG
Source organism: Gemmatimonadota bacterium (assembly GCA_046545735.1). Lineage (GTDB taxonomy): Bacteria > Gemmatimonadota > Gemmatimonadetes > Longimicrobiales > RSA9 > JAWVYT01. The sequence goes on from JBKGZE010000191.1 coordinate 2,051, forward strand.
GCCAGGATCAGGACCAGCGCCTCCACGATGGCCATGGTCGCGTAGAGCCAGTCGCCCTTGCGGATCAGGATCCCCGTGATCGCCAGGTAGCAGACGATCGTGACGCCGGACAGCACGGCGATGCCGAGGAAGCTCGCGAAGTCACCGAAGCCGAGCGCCGTGATCCACCACCAGCCGTTGAGATGGTGGTCCCGGCCGAGGTACTCGTGGTTGACCTGCTCCAGGTAGTCGCCGACGCTCAGCCCCCAGTACTCCGGCAGACGCTCGATCGGGACCGCCGGCTCGAGGGTACCCGTGACGTAGAGGACGAACGTGACGAGCAGTAGCGCCAGCCCCGCGTACATGCCCGCCGACAGCAGGTTGGCGTACACGCGCTGCTCTTCGGTGATGGTCGGGCCCGTTCGATCGCTCATATCCGCTCAGTCCTTTCCCGCCGTCACACGATGAAGGGGAGCCCCAGCCCCTTCGTGAAGGCCTTCGCCCCGGCGAAGAGGAGCAGGAGGATCACCGCCCACCGGATGAACGCCGGCTTGGCCACCTTCAAGACCCGCACGCCCACGAACGACCCCAGCATGATCCCCACCAGAGACGGCACCACGAGCAGCGGGATGATCGCGCCCTGGTTCAGGTAGATCCACGCCGCCGACGTGTCCGTGATCGAGAGGAGGAACTTGCTCGTCCCCACGCTCACCTTGAGCGGCGCCCCCAGTACCAGGTTGAGCACCGGCACGTTGGCCCAGCCGGCGCCGAGACCGAACATCCCGGCCATGAAGCCGATCACGATGAAGAGGAGGAGTCCCGTGGGGGTGCGGTGAATCTTCCAGTCCACCGCCTGCCCCGAACTCGCCTCCATGTACACGCCGCTGATCCCCAGCGCCTGCGACAGCGGGTCCGCCTTCGGCACCACCGGGAACGTCGACTTCTTCGCGCGCAGCATGATCACCACGATCCCCAGGATCGCCACCCCGAGCGCCGTCTGTACCATGTCCGCCGGCAGCGCCAGCCCCACCATCGCCCCGACGATCGCCATGGAGGACGCGATGAGCGCCACCGGCATCGCCAGCCGGAGATTGGCCAGGTTCATCCGCAGGAACCCGGGCCCGGCCGCCAGCGCACCGGACATGGCCACCAGCAGCCCCGTCCCGCGGACGAAATCCAGGTGGAAGGGGCAGAAGCCGCTGACGATGGGCACGAACAGCACGCCGCCACCGACCCCGGCCACGGCGGCCAGGATCCCCATGACGAAGGTCATGACGAACAGCATCCCCGGCCAGAACCACCAGGCCGCGGTGATCCCGGGGGACTCGGACGTGAACACCTCCTGCGACACGACCGGCTCGGCCAGTCCCAGCAGGAGCGCGAGCCCCAGCGTCAGCGCACCGAATACGACCCCCAACGGGCGGTATGGCATCGTCACCTCTATCCCTCAGCCCACCCCGGCCCGAGCCCCGGCTCGGCTGCGGCCGCGTACCCGCGACCACCCGGGCGGTCTCTCCCCTACGGGTATGGATCGAACCACTCCACCTTCAATCGCACGTCCCTCACTCCCGGAACCGAGCGGGCGAGCTCCGTCATCCGGTTCCCCATCGCGCCGCTGCTCCGCAGAGGCGCCTCGCCGGTGATCACCACCCGCCCGTCCTCCGCCTCCGCATCCAGCGCGTAGCCCCGCAGCTCCTCGTCCTCCACCAGCGCCCGCTTCACGCGGCACGCGGTGCGGAAGTTCTCCAGCCCCTGCCGGACCGCGTCCGTGATCTCGTACTCGGGCTGCCGGATCATCCGCGCGATCATGCCGCACACACCGTCGATCGGCATGCCGTCCAGGTTCACCACCACGTCGTAGAGCGACGGGTCGGCCACGTCGTGCCCGTAGATCGCCTTCACCCACCGGACCCGGGCCTGGTCCAGCTCGCGGATGTAGCGCTCCGCCTCCGCCGGCTCCATCTCCGTGCCCCGCATGACCGCGCACACCCGCCGCTCCATCGGCGCGATGCAGCGCACGGACAGGGAGGCGGGCAGGTCCCGCAGGAGCGCGCCGCCACCGAGGCCGTGGTAGATCAGGCGACCGTCCCCCTCCACCACCCGCTCCGCCAGCGCGGCCTGCAGCGCCAGAAGGTACGTCCGGCGCATGGTGGAGAACGGCTCCCACAGCGTCGGCCGCCCGCTCAGCTTCTTCTCCAGGCCTTCGACCGAGACGCCCAGGTGGGACGCGGCATCCCGCACCACTTCCTCGCCCACGATCGGATACTCGAGCCCACGGCCCAGGCACTCGGCCAGCTCTGTCCCGCCACTCTTCGTGCCCCGACAGATCGCGATGATCGCCACGATCACACCTCCACGTTCCGGCCGAGCTCGGCCGCGAGCCGCTCATGGCACCGCGCCGCGAACGCCTGCAACTCCGCCCGCACGTCCGGAGTGATCTCGAAGGCGGGATGGCTCGCCGCCTCCTGGATCCCCGCGCACGCCGTCTCCACCGACAGCCACCGCTGGTTGACCGTGAGTTCGTAGAGGAAGGGGTCGTCCACGTCCGCGTCGAAGAGCACCTTCACCCACCGCCGGCGCTCCTCGTCCACGTGCCGGATGAACTCCTCCGCGGCCGCCCGCGAGAGACGGTGGTGTTGCCGCGTCAGGTAGCCGACGCGCTGCTCGAGCGGCGCGATGAGCCGGACCCGCAGCACGCCCGGGACACCCCGCAGCAGGAACTGCCCGGCAAGCCCGTGATACACGAGGTCGCCTTCCACGCAGCGGTCCGCCAGCGCCGTCTGGACCGCCAGCAGGTAGATCCGGCGATCCCTGTTCAGGCGGGACCAGAGGCCGGGCGCGGTCTCGAACTTCTCCCGCACCACGTCCTCCGAGATCCCGAGCTCGAGCGCGGCGCCCTGCAGCACTTCGTTGGCCACCGCGGGGGAGCCGAGCATATCGCCCAGGCATTCCGCTACCATACGGCCGCCGCTCATGGTGCCCCGGGAGATGGTGATGATCGCCACGCCGCCTCCTTCAGCTCGCCGCCCGCGCGGCCCCCGCCGCGCGCCCGCGGTACGCCGCGGCCGCCGCGACCAGCGCGGGAGCCCAGTCCTCGGCCGAGAGGGCATGGACGTGGGTGTACGAGGCGAGGACCCTGTTCCGGCAGAGGCCATCC
>JBKGZE010000192.1:0-5180 GCA_046545735.1 Gemmatimonadota bacterium
GCTGTGGGCGGAGAGCCTGGGGAAACGGGTGAACCGTGCGGGGGACGAGGTGTTCGTGGGGCCGACGCCGGTGAAGGCCCTGGGAGCCACGGACCAGCACTCACAGGTCCAGCTCTACATGGAGGGTCCCTTCGACAAGACCGTCACCTTCCTGGCCCTCGCCGGGCACGAGCGGGACGTCACGATCCCGCAGCTGTACGGCGAGATCGACGCTCTGGGCTACCTGGGCGGCCACACGCTCGGTGAGCTGCTCGACGCCGAGCGACGGGCGACGGCCGCGGCCCTGGCGGAACGGGGTCGCATGAACATGACCCTGACGATCCCGGCGCTCGACGAGGCCGGACTGGGTCAGCTGCTGATGATGCTCGAGATCGCCACCGTATACGCCGGCGGCCTGTACAACGTGAACCCTCTCGACCAGCCGGGCGTGGAGCTCGGGAAACAGTTGACGTACGGGCAGATGGGACGGCCCGGTGTCGAGCCCGTCGCGCTGCCGGAGCCGGACCCGCGCTGGGTCGCCCGTTGATCCCGTGATCGCCTGGGTCGACGGGGAGTGGGTGGAGGAGTCGGAAGGGCGCGTACCCATCGGCGACAGAGGGTTCCTGTACGGCGACGGGGTCTACGACACCTGCCGGCTCTACGACGGGCGGTGGCTCCGGTTCGAGGAGCACGCGCGAAGGCTGCACGAGAGCGCGGCCGTGCTGGGGATCCGGCCGCCGCCGGTGCCCGAGCTGGCGGGCATCGCCGACGCACTGCGCGACCGCAACGCGCGCATCGGGCACGGGGTGCTGCGGATCACGGTCACGCGCGGGAGCGAGAACGGCCGCGGCCACGGCCATCGGCTGGTCATGACGCTGAAGGAGCTGCCGGCCGACTGGCGTGAGCGGGCGCGCCGTGGCTGGAGCTGTATCACGGCCGAGACGCGGCACCCGCCACCCTCCGTCATGCCTCCGCGGCTCAAGGGCCAGGGGCGGGTCTTCTCGCTGCTCGCCCGTCGCGAGGCGGAAGCCGCCGCGTGTGACCAGGCGCTGCTTCTATCCGTGGACGGCCAGATCACCGAGGGCGCCACCTGGAACGTCTTCTGGCGGACGGGCGAGGTCGTGCGGACGCCGCACGAGTCCACGGGGCTGTTGGCGGGTGTGACGCGGGCGGTCGTGATGGAGTGCGTGCCCGGGGCCGGGTTCCGGCTGGAAACCGGGGTGTGGGAGCGTGCCGAGCTGGACGACGCCGACGAGGTGTTCGGCACCATGACGTCGCTGGGGATCGTACCGATCCATCGCCTGGATGGCCGGTCGCTCCCGGAGCCCCGAGTGGCCGTGGATGCGCTGACGCCGCTGTACTGGGAGCGGGTGCGGGGTGACTGAGCGGGAGAGGTGGAGCCGCGAGGAGCGTCTCGAGCAGCAGGCCAACCGGCTGGAGCTGGTGTCGCGCTGGGCGGACGATCTGGCTCACGAGATCAAGAACCCACTCCACGCGATGGTGATCAACCTCGAGCTGGTGAAGCGACGGGCGGGCGGGCCCGACCCGGCGCCATTGATCGAGCGAGCGGAGGTGGTGGAATCCGAGCTTCAGCGTGTACACGAGCTGGTGGATTCGCTTCTCCGGTTGGTCCGCCCGTGGGGGGCGGCGCAGACTACGTCGGTGGACACCGTCTTCAACGCACTGCTCCCGGTCTTCACGGCGCGTGCCCGGATCCGGAGGGTGGAGTACGCGCACGAGGGTGAGCCGGCGATCGTCGCCATGCGGCCGGGGGAGCTGGCGCAGGTGGTTCTGAACCTGCTCGACAACGCGCTGGAGGCCACCGCCGGGGGTGGGCAGTTGCGCACGACCGTGGAACGGACCGACGGCGGCGTGGTACTCACGGTTGCGGACACGGGCCCCGGGCTGTCCGGAGGAGTCACCCCGGCGGTCGCCGACCCGGGTAGCCCCACCGAGGGGCGCTCCGGTCTGGGTCTTGCCGTGAGTACCCGACTGATCGAGCGGGCGGGGGGCACACTCCGGTTCGAATCCGAGGTGGGCGGCACCCGCGCGATCGTGGCATTGCCCGGTACCGGATCCGCTTGACCCGAAGTTGCGCGCGCGGGTACCTTCGACCCCGGGTGGTCCGCCGCGCCCATACTCCGAAACGTTAGGAATACCAACCATATGGCCGGTGGCAAAGTCCTGATCGCCGACGACGAGAAGCACGTCGCGGAAGGCCTCCAGATGATCCTGTCCGAGGATGGCTACGACGCCGAGATGGCCACGGACGGGAAGGAGGCGTGGGAGAAGATCCGGTCGGACCAGTTCGGTCTCGTGCTGGCCGACCTGAAGATGCCGGAGATGGACGGACTCGAGCTGTTCGCCAAGATGCGGGAGAACGGCATCGGGAGCGAGTTCATCATGATCACCGGCGAGGCCTCGGTGGACTCGGCGGTGGAGGCGATGCGCTACGGCGCCTACGACTACCTGACGAAGCCGCTCGACGTGGAGCGGTTGAAGGCGCTGATCCCGAAAGCGCTGGAGAAGTACGACGTCCGCGCGGCCAACCTGCAGCTCCAGAAGAAGCTCGAGAGCCTCACGAAATACGAGGACATGATCGGGCAGTCGGAGGAGATGCGGGAGATCTTCAGCGTGATCGAGGCGGTGGCGCCTTCGAACGCCAGCGTGCTCATCATCGGCGAGAGCGGGACGGGGAAGGAGCTGGTCGCCCGGGCCATGCACCAGAAGTCGACGCGGAAGAAGGGCCCGTTCATCGCCCTGAACTGCGGCGCCTTCCCGCGGGAGATCCTGGAGAACGAGCTATTCGGGCACGAGAAGGGCGCGTTCACGGGGGCGACCAACGAGAAGGCGGGCGCCTTCGAGCTGGCGGATGGCGGCACGCTGTTCCTCGACGAGGTGGCCGAGATGGAGCCGGACGTGCAGGTGAAGTTCCTGCGCGCGCTGGAGCAGCGGATGTTCCGTCGCCTGGGGGGAAAGAAGGAGATCGAGGTCGACATCCGCGTGATCGCCGCCACCAACAAGAACGTGGAGAAGGCGTTGGAGGACGGCGACCTCCGCGAGGACCTCTACCATCGGCTGGCGGTGATCCCGATCACCCTGCCGCCGCTGCGGGAGCGTGGAGCGGACCTGAAGCTGCTGGCCCAGGAGTTCCTCGCGCGTTATGCCAGGGAGCACGAGAAGGAGATCGACGGCTTCGACGAGGGGGCGCTCGAGTACATCCAGACGTACAGCTGGCCCGGCAACGTGCGGGAGCTGAAGAACGCGGTGGAGCGGGCCGTGATCCTGGCGACGGAGGGCAAGATCGGGGCGCAGGCACTGCGTCCGCGCCAGGAAGCGTTCGACGAGAAGGAGGCCCGCATCCCCGTGGGCTCATCGCTCGAGGAGGCCGAGCGCATCCTGATGCTCAAGACCCTCGCCTTCACCAGCGGCGACGTGAAGAAGGCCGCGACCATCCTTGGCTGTACGCAGAAGAAGCTGAAGGAGACGGTCACCGAGACCGTGAAGTAGCGGCGCACTCAACCCAGGGAGGAACTACATGGCGGACCACGAGGACGGATACGTCATCATCGAGCGGCGGACCGGCAATTTCGGCACCTTCGTCTGGGGGCTCCTGGTCGGGGCGGCGGCGGCGCTCATCTTCGCGCCCAAGTCGGGCCGCGAGACCCGCGAGGAGCTGACCGACAGCTTCTACCGGCTGCGGGACGAGGCCGAGAACCGGGCGCGCGAGGTGCAGGATTCCGTCAACACCGCCGTGCAGGACGTGCGTCGCCAGCTGAACGATGGGGTCGAGACCGCGCGGCGCGCCGTGGCGTCCGGTCGAGAAGCGGCCCGGGCGACCCGGGACGAGATGGAGCGGCAAGTGAGCGAGTCGAAGGAAGCGTTCCGCGCGGGGTACGACGCCGCGCGCGCGGCGTCCGGTGAAACCGGTCAGCCGATGGAGGGCGAGGACGAGCCGACCACGGCCTGAATCGGGATCGGCAGGACGGATGCCCGAATTCGCGGCGGAGGAGTCCGGCGGCGGTCCGGGCGCGGGGACCGACCCGGAGGAGCGGCCGGGCCCGGCGGAGTCGGTGGACGTGATCGACGACGCGCCGCCCCCGGCGTCGCGGCGTAAGCCGCGCCGGATCCGTCCCCAGCGCCTCGGCGGCTACCTGGCCGACCTGGGGCGCGGCGTTTACAGGAAGGGGGAACAGGACCAGATCTTCTTCCTCGCCGGCGCGATCTCCTTCAACATCCTGATCGCGTTCCTGCCCCTGCTCCTGACGATCATGGGCGTCGCCGGGGCCACGTTGCGCTTCCTTGAAGCCGACGCGCAGCAGACCCTCCTCGACTACGTGTCCCGCAGCATTCCCTCGGCCGTGAACGTGGATGTCGGTCAGCTGCTGGAGGGGCTGGCCGAGCAGAGCACCGGGCTTCTCAGCATCGGTACGCTGATCTTCCTGTGGACGGCCACTCGCCTCGTAGGCACCCTGAGGGCCGTGCTGCGCGAGATCTTCGACTTGCCGGAAGGGCGGGGTGTGATCGCCGGGAAGCTGTTCGACGTGAAGATGGTGCTGGCGGCCGGCACGCTGTTCGCCCTCAACATCGTCCTGACGCTGGGGCTCCGGCTTTCCGCCGGACTCGTGGCGGAGGGATTGCACCTGAACCCTGACGAGATCCCGTTCATCGCCCAGGCGAGTCGACTGTGGCCGCAGCTGGTGGCGTTCGGCACCATCTGGATGATGTTCTTGCTCGTCTACCGCTACCTTCCGCCTCGCCGCATCAAGTGGTACACGGCCGCCATCGCCGCCACGTTCACCGCCATCATCGGCGAAGCGCTGAAGTACGGCTTCAGCTGGTACGTCACCGGGATCGCGGATTTCCGCTCGACCTGGGGGAACATCGCCACCTTCGTGATCCTCGTGATCTGGATCTACTACACCGCCCTGGTCTTCATCCTCGGCGGGCAGCTCGCGCAGGTGGTGACCATGCAGCGGATCCGCAAACGCCAGAAGGAGCGACTCACGTGACCCGCCTCCGGCCCGCTGCCCGCCCCCGACCCGTCGGGGGGGGACGTTCGCGGCGTGCGCGGGGGGCCGGGCTCGGCGGCTGTCGTGGCGTCGCGCGCTCGAGGGTGCGGCGCTCGGCGCTGGCGGCGCTGGCGGTGCTGACGGCGGGGGCGACTCGAGCATCGGCGCAGGGCATTCTCCCCGGGATGG
>JBKGZE010000193.1:0-5179 GCA_046545735.1 Gemmatimonadota bacterium
GGGTGATCCGGCCGTCCGTGGGATCGTAGAACCGGGGGACCAGGTTGGCGACCGTCGTCTTCCCGGCGCCGCTCGGCCCGACCAGCGCCACCACCTCGCCCCGCCCGATCGTCAGGTCCACGTCCCGGAGCACCGGCTCATCGGCATCATACCCGAACGTGACCGACTCCAGCCGGACCGCGTCGCGGAACCCCGGGACCGGCTCCGCGTCCGCCCGCTCCACGATCTCCGGCCGTGCGTCCAGCAGCTCGAACGCCCGCTCCGCCGCCGCGAGCCCCGGCTGCACCACCGCCGGGAACTTCCCCAGCCACTTGATGGGCGACAGGATCCGGGCGGCCACCACGGTGAACCCGATGAACGCGCCGGGGGAAAGCGTGCCGCCCACCAGCACCTGCCGGCTCCCGAACCAGAGCACCACCAGCAGCGCCGCCGCTATGATCATCTCGTTCGCCGGCGGGAAGAACTGCCGCCAGCGCTCGTTCCGCACCGTCGCCTTGTACTGCCGCCGGGTCAGCTCCCGGAACCGCCGGTCCTCGTACGCCTCCGAGCCCGTGGCCTTCACCAGCCGGATCCCGCCGATCGACTCCTGGATATGCGACGACACCTCGCCCACCGCGTCCCAGACCTTCAGCACCCCGGTCCAGATCCGCCGCCGGAACCGCTGCCACAGCCCCATCATGAGCGGCAGCGCGATCAGCGTGGCCAGCGTCAGCTGCCAGGAGATGAGGAGCAGGAACGTGAGGAAGACCAGCGCCTGGATCGTGTTGCTCAGCGCCCGGGCCAGGTTGCGGGTCACCAGCGTGCGCAGCTGGTCCACGTCGTTGGTCACCCGCGAGATGATCTGCCCCGACTTCGTCCGCTGGAAGAAGCCCAGGTCCATCTCCATCAGGTGGGAGTAGATCTGGTCGCGCAGGTCCTTCGTCACCCGCTGCTCGATCACCACCACCAGGTAGAGCTCGACGTAGAGCGCCACGTTCTTCAGGATGAAGATCCCGAAGAGGATGAGCAGGACGTTGCGCAGCCCCACCATCGGCGCGCCCGCCGGGATCAGCCCGCCCACGACCTGGTCCAGCAGGTCGTAGATCCGCCCCTCCTTGTCCCCGAACAGCGCTGAGCCCGCCTGCGCCGGGTCCTGGAACAGCACCTCCAGGAACGGGATCAGCATGGCCATGCTGAACGCGTCCAGCGCGCTGAACACCGCCATGGCCACCACCGAGGCGACGAACAGCCCGCGGTACGGCTTCAGGTACCGGAGGATCCGGAGGTAGAGCTGCAAAGGAACCGCGCGTTCGAGTTCAGGGCCGCGGCCGAGCGCCCGCCCGCCCGCACAGACGCATGATACCGCCCCACGCCCCTCAAGGTCCACCGCCCCCGCCACCCGTGACCGTAAGCCGTGAACCGTGAACCGTGAACCGTGAACCGTGAACCGTTAGCCGTGAACCGTGAACCGTGAACCGTGAACCGTGAACCGTGAACCGTGAACCGCCTACCGTGGCCGCATGGTCACGACCGGTAGCACCATCTCCTCCGGCGACGCCCCGCCATGCAGGAAAGACCCCCGGTAGCGGGCCTGGTACTCCCGGAGCTTGGTGGGATAGACGAAGAAATAGTCCTCGAGGGCGAACAGGTAGTTGGTGGCCAGGCGGCCGGGCGGGAACCTGAGGGACGACTCGTCGTTCACGGCCAGCACGGCCTGGGGCTGCTCCGCCCGCAGGTCCTGGCCGAACTTGTAGCGCAGGTTCGAGGTGGCGTCGCGCCGGGCGTAGACGGTGACGGGGCGCTCGCACAGGATCGAGCCGTGGTCCGTGGTCAGGACCACCTCGACGCCCTGCGCGGCGGCGTCCCGGAGGATCCGGAGGGCCGCGGAGCGCTCGAACCACTGGCGGGTCAGGGCGCGCAGCGCGGGCTCGTCCCGGGCCACCTCCATGAGCAGGCTCGACTCGCTCCGGCCGTGGGTCAGCAGGTCGACGAAGTTGAAGACCAGGCTGATCACGCCGGGCGACTTCATGGCGTTCCGGACGCGGCCGGTGAGGTCGTCGGCTTCGTCGTCGGTGAAGATCTTCTCATAGAAGACGGGGACATCGCGGCCGGTGAGCGCCTTCAGCTGGGCGGCGAAGAGCTCGTCCTCGAACGCGTTGAGGCTCCCCTCCTCCTGCCCCCACCATTCCGGCCGGTCCCGGGCGATGGCGTCGGGGAACGTGCCGCTGAAGATGGCGTTGCGGGAGTACGGCGTGGCCGTCGGCAGGATGCTGGCGTAGAGTTCTTCGTCCATGTCGAAGGCGTCGGCCAGGAGCGGGCGCATGGCGCGCCACTGGTCGAGCCGCAGGCAGTCGATGATCACGAACAGGACCGCCCGGTCCCCGATCCGCGGGAGCAGCCATCTCCGCACCATGTCGGTACTTAGCGGCGGCCGCGCCTCGCCCGCATCCTGCCGCAACCACCGGACGTAGCTTCGCTGGATGTAGGCGCCGTACTCGCGCCGCAGGTCCACCAGGAGCGCCCGCACCGAATCGACCAGCCCGGGCTCGCCCGCGTCCTCCAGCCGCAGCTCCCAGTCGACGAGCTCGGAGAAGATCTCGAAGTACGCCGGCCAGTCCCTCGCCCCATCCTTTGCCGCGCTCAGCTCGATGAACCGCGCCGCGAAGTCCTGCGCCGCGCGCTGCTGCCGCAGCTGCGAGCCCTCCAGCAGCCGGGTCACCACCGAGAGGACCTGCCGCGGCGAGGCGGGCTTGACCAGGTAGTCGTCCACCCGACGGCCGATCGCCTCCTGCATGGTGTGGTCCTCCTCCGACTTCGTGACCATCACCACTTTCAGGTGCGGCTCCTCCCGCCGCAGGTGCCGGAGCACGTCGAGACCGCGGCGCCCGGGCATCTGCTCGTCCAGCAGCACCAGGTCGTAGCGGGCCTTCCGCACCAGGTCGAGCGCGTCATCGCCGTTGGTGGCGGTGTCTACGTCGTACCCGCGCTGGCGGAGGAAGAGGAGGTGGGGCTCGAGAAGCTGGACCTCGTCATCCACCCAGAGGATCCGTTTGTCGGCCATGAGAGAAGCTACTCCGGTGTGGGGGGGGCTGCAAACATGTCACCTCGGACCACCTTTCGGTTTTCGGGTTCGGCCAGCGCCGACCGGGTAGACTCGTGCCCTCCGCCAGCTACGCCGCCGGTTCCATGGCCATGCGGGACGGTTCTGCGGCAAAGTGCGTCGGCCCGGATCTCCCGTCATGGGCCCGCGGGACCTCCTGATAGCGGGCGGGGTCTATTTCGAAAGTCGAAAGGTGGTCCGAGGGCACGCTCCACACGCTCCAGCACCGCCTCCACCGTCACCCGGCCCATCCCGTCCGGGCGGTACTCCATGCTCGGCGGGTACTCCTCCCCGGGGTGCCGTGCGTAGCCGTCCACCACCAGGTCGCTGTACTTCCGGTACGGGCCGTACCGCTTCGGGTTCGTGTAGCCGTAGAGCCCCACCACCGGCGTGTCCAGCGCCCGCGCCAGGTGCAGCGGGCCGGTGTCTGGGCTGACCACCAGCGGCGCCCCGTCCAGCGTCCAGACCAGGCGCCGCAGATCGTCGCCCAGCGTGTCCACTACCCGGGCCCCCGTGCGCGCCAGGATCGCGTCCGCAAGCTCCCGCTCCACCGACGACGGGCCGCCCACGATCATCGGGCGCATCCCGAAGTCGCTCTCCACCGCCTCCATCACCCGCGCGTAGCCGTGCGGCGACCAGTTCTTCTCCGGCTTGCTCGTGCCCACCACGAACGCGCACGCCGGCCGGTCGAGTCCGTCGAAGAACGTCCGCTGGGCCGCCCGGTCCCGCTCGTCCATCGGCACCCGCCATTCCACCGGCTCGGGGTCGACCCCGAGGTGCTCGAGGAACTCGAAGTACTGGTCCTGGACGTGCTGGACGGGGTGCTCCTCGATCTTCTCGTTCGTCACCAGCCAGTTCAGGTCCCGGGCCCGGGCCCGGTCGAACCCCAGCTTCACGTCGGCTTTCGTGAGCGCCGTCAGGATCCCGGCCTTCCCGTACACCTGCAGCGCCAGGACCAGGTCGAACCGACGGTCCCGCAGCTGGCGACCCGCGTCCCGGAAGGATCGCCACGCCGACAGCCCTTTCCGCCGGCGGAACAGGACGAACCGGTCCACCGCGTCGTGGTCCCGCACCAGCCGGAACGGGACAGGCTGGATCACCCACGTGATCCGCGTCTCAGGCCACGCCCGTTTCAGCGCGTTCACCACGGGAAGCACGTGCACGGCGTCCCCCAGCGCGCTGAGCATGACGATACAGACCTCGCCCGGGGGCCGGCCCCGGAACCTCTCCTGGATGCTCATGGCCCGGAAGCTCCCGGCCCGGGCGCGATCCGTCAACAGCGCTCCCGCGGACCCCGCCCCCCTCGCGGCCCGCCCCCGCCGTCCCCCTGACCACCCGCGCCCCCACCACCCCGTATTCCCCGGTCGCCGCGCTGGCCGTAGCCGCGCTCGAAGGCCCGCCGCAGCCGGGGCTCGACCCGGATCCCCGTCCGCGTCTCCCACTTCCGGGCGGACCGCCAGAACCGGGCGAGCATGCGCCGTCGCGCCCCCTCGCCCAGGTCCGCCTTCAGGGTCGCCCGGTCCAGGTCCAGCACCAGCGCGCGGAGCGTGCCGCCCGCGCCGTCCTCGGGTCCCGATCCGGAGCCGCCTCCGACGATGAGGATGTTCTTCAGGTTCAGGTCGCGGTGGACCACGCCCCGCTCGTGCAGGAGCCGGATCAGCGAGCCCGCCGCGCGCATCGCCCCCTCGGCGTCCACCGGTCCGCCCACCGCGCCCTTCCCCGCATCGCCCCCCGGGCAGGAGGCCGCGCCCTCCAGGGAGCGGTCCGGAAACAGGACGGCCGCCAGGTCGCGGGCGTCCGGGACCAGCTCCGTCACCAGGTCGCCCCGGTACCAGATCCCCGACCCGTAGACCGCCGCTCCCACGTGCGGCGCCACGGGCACGCCCCACGTCTCCAGCGTCCGGCCCAGACGGAACTCGTGGAACGGCCGCGGCGTCCCGACCCGCAGGTAGCGATCACCCAGCAGGGAGGCCACCGCCCCTCCACGGTGATAGTGACGTACCACCCACTTCCCCGAGCCCACCGGCGCGGGGACGACATGGACGCGGCCCCGACCCCGGAGCGTTTCCGCACCGGGCTGCGCGGCGGCCTCTTCCACCA
>JBKGZE010000194.1:0-5178 GCA_046545735.1 Gemmatimonadota bacterium
CCCCGTTGACCTGCGCGGGCCGCGGGCTCTACCTTCAGAGCCGACAGTCAGGCGGGCCAGAGACGAGCAGGGTAGACCGCGTCGTTGAGATGGCGAGTGCGGCTGCCCTGCAAGCGCGTACACGAATACACTTTTCGGGGCGTGGCGCAGTCCGGTAGCGCACCTGCTTTGGGAGCAGGGGGTCGCCGGTTCGAATCCGGCCGCCCCGACTTACTTCGCGGCGGATTCCCCACCCGTCCGGAAGGGTTGGCCCGGGCCTTGCCACTCTTCAGCGACATGAAGCCGCACCAGCCGTCCGCTCCCGCCTGGCGCCCCCTCGCCCTCGCCGGCCTGGCCGGCGGAGGCGTCGGGGTCGGCCTTTACGCCGCCCTGATCGAGCCGCGCCGTCTCCATGTCCGCCGAACCACCGTCCATGTCCGCTCGCTGCCGCCGGACCTGGACGGGCTCCGCATCGCGCTGCTCTCCGACTTCCACGCCGGCCGCCTCACCCCCCCCTCCCTCCTCCGCCGGGCGGTCCGGCGCACCCTCGACGAGCAGCCACACCTCATCGCCCTCACCGGCGACTTCGTCGACCGCCGCGCCGACGACCTGGACCGCGCCCTCGAGCACGTCGCCGACCTCTGGGCGCCGCTCGGCGTCTACGCCGTCCCCGGGAACCACGACTACGTCCACGCGGGACTCCACGCCTGGCAGCGGGCACTCCAGGACCACCCCTGCATCCGCGACGTGACCAACCGCCACGTCCTGATCCGGCACGGCGAGGCCGTGCTCTGCGTCGCCGGCGTCGAGGACCTGGAGCAGGGGATGCCCCGCATCGACCTGCCCGCCCCGGCCGAGCGCGATTTCACCCTCCTCCTCGCCCACAATCCCGACCAGGCCGAGCGGACCCGAAGGGAGGCCGACGACGTCGACCTCATCCTCTCCGGACACACCCACGGCGGCCAGGTCCGGCTCCCGCCGCTCGGAGCCCTCCACCGCAAGTCCCGCATCTACGACCACGGCCTGCGACGGCGCCCCTGGACCCAGGTCTACACCACCCGCGGTCTCGGCACCACCTTCCTCCCCCTCCGATTCCTCGCGCCACCCGAGGTCGCCATCCTCGAGCTGAGCCGTCAGCCCCGGACGCGGTGGTGAACGGTCCCATGCGCACCGCCCTCGCCTTCGCCGTCTTCGCCACCATCCTCGGGGGCATGTGGATCACCTTCGACCTCCTCGCCCGCGACTCCCGGCGCCGACCCGTCCACCCATGGATGGAGTAGCGGGGAACCCGTTCTTGACACGGCGGGTACCCCAACCCTACGGTTAGACCGATCGGTCTAACCCAACAGTCAACCCCACTGGAGGCGCCGTGGCCCGCGCACGCTTCGACAACCTGGAGCCCGAGCGGCAGGAGACGCTGCTGGGCGCCGCGGCCGACGAGTTCGCGGCGCACGGCTACGCCGGCGCGTCGTTGAACCGGATCGTCGAGGCCGCGGGGATCAGCAAGGGCGCGCTCTACTACTACTTCGACGACAAGGAAGACCTGTTCGTGTCGGTGGTGGAGGAGACGCTGGAGCGTCTGGTGGGGGAGGTGGGCGGCTTCGACTTCGACCGCCTGGAGGCCGACACGTTCTGGGAGTGGCTGCGCCGGTACGGCCAGAGCTCGCTGGAGCTGATGCGCAAGGATGTCTGGTACGTGCGGCTGGCGCTGGCGTTTCCGCGCCTGCGGCAGGAGCCGGCCGCGGCGTCGGGCGTGCGGCCGGCGCTCGAGTGGGGGCGTCGCCTGACCACGGCGCTGCTGGAGCGGGGCCGGGCGCTCGGGGTGGTGCGGCGGGACCTTCCGCTCGGGCTGCTGGTGGAGGTGACCATGGCCGTGGACGAGGCGGGCGACCGCTGGATGATCGAGCGACTGGACGAGTACCGGGGCGAGGCGCTGCAGCAGCTGGTGGAGGGGCGGATCGACCTCATGCGGGACATGCTGGACGCGCAGAACGAAGGGTGGGAGTGATGAAGAGAATCGGAATCCTGGCGCTCGCGGCGGCGTCGCTCACCGTGGCGGCGCCGGCGGCGGCGCAGCAGCTGCCCTCGATGGACGCGGTGGTGGAGCACCTGGACGAGCTGTACCGGTCGAGCTCGTCGCGCGCCGTGATGACCATGACCGTGGTGCGGGAGCGGGGCACGCGCGAGCTGACCATGGAGAGCTGGTCGAAGGGGGAGGACGACGCGCTCGTCGTGATTCGCGCGCCCGCGCGCGAGGCGGGCACGGCCACGCTCATGACGGCGGAGGGGATGTGGAACTACGCGCCGCGGGCCGACCGGCTGATCCGGATCCCCACGGGGCTGCTGTCGGAGAGCTGGATGGGGAGTCATTTCACGAACGACGACCTGATGCGGGAGACCAGCTACGACGACGACTACGAGACCGAGCTGTCGTGGGCGGAGCGGGAGGGGGAGCGGCACCTGCTGGTGACCATGACCCCGAGGCCGGACGCGCCCGTGGTCTACACGAAGGTGCTCTTCTGGCTGACACCGGAGGAGTGGATCCCCGTGGCCGAGGAGTTCTACGACGAGGGCGAGCTGATCCGGACCATGACGTTCGACCGGGTGGAGCCCGTGGCCGGGCGGCGGATCCCCATGCGCATGACGCTGGTCCCCACGGATGAGCCCGGCGAGCGCACGATCGTCGAGTACGACGAGCTGGAGCTCGACGTGCCCGTGGACGACGACCTGTTCACCCGACGCGGGCTACGCCGGGTCGCCCGGTGATCGCCTTCAAGCTGGGCCTGCGGAACCTGGCCAGGAACCGCTGGCGCAGCGGCCTCACCCTGGCCGCCGTGGCCGTGGCCGTGGGGCTCATGGTATGGACGCTGGGCTTCTACGAGGGGTGGATCCAGCAGATGGTCCGCGGCGCCACCGGCGTCGAGACCCTCCAGGCCCAGGTCCACACCGCCGGCTACATCGAGGCGCCGAGGGTCTACCGCGCCTTCTCCATGGACGACGACCAGCTCCGCACCATCCTGGGCGTTCCCGGCGTCCAGGCCGTGACCCCCCGCGTCGAGCTGAACGGCCTGATCGGCGACGACCAGCGATCGCAGGTGGCCCGGTTCATCGGCGTCCGCCCCGAGCTCGAGGCCGCCGCCACGCCGGTCCCCGACGGCCTCACGGCCGGCCGCTGGCTGGCCGGGACGCCGCCCGACTACCCGGCACCCCGCGAGGCCGTCCTGGGGCAGGGGCTCGCCCGGCAGCTCCGGGTCGAGCCCGGCGACGAGCTCGTGGTCTTCCTGGAAGCCGCCGACGGCTCCCTCGGCAACGAGCTCCTCCAGGTGGTGGGGATCGTCCGCACCGCCAACACCGGGATCGACCGGATGAGCGCCTACCTCCACATCGAGGACGCGCAGTACATCGCCGCCCTCGAGGACCGGGTCCACGAGGTCGCCATACGGGCCGAGGACCCGGACGACGCCATCGACGTGGCCGCCGCCGTCGCCGCCGTGCTCGGCGCCCGGGCCGGGGCCCCGGAGGACGGGGCCGTCGAGCGCGGGGACGCCGACGCCGACGCCCTGGTCGTCCGGCCCTGGCAGAAGATCATCCCGTCCATGGCCCAGATGCTGGTGATCTTCCGGCAGTCCTACGCCTTCATGTACCTGCTGATCTACCTGGTGGCCGCCGTCGGCATCGTGAACACGCAGCGCATGAGCGCCATGGAGCGGCGCCGCGAGTTCGGCGTCATGATGGCCATCGGCATGCGCCCGCGGCGGATGTTCCGGACCATCGTGGTCGAGACCATGGTCCTCGGGCTCGTGGGCGCGATCATCGGCGCCGTGGGCGGCGCGCTCCTTACCTGGTACCACGCCACCGCCGGCTTCGACATGACCGTGTTCACCGACCAGGCCACCTTCTCCATGATGGGCGTCTCCTTCTCCGAGCGGATCTACTTCGAACTGTACCCGAACGCCGTCCTCCAGCCGGTCCTGGTCATGCTCGTGGTGGCCGCGCTCAGCGGGCTCTGGCCCGCCATCCGGTCCGCCCGCATCGACCCGGCCCCCACCATCGCGGGGAGGACCTGATGCTGCTCAAGCTGGCCTGGCGCAACCTGTGGCGTCATCGCACCCGCACGCTCATCATGGCCTCCGCCGTGGCGCTGGCCTACGCCATCATGCTGGCCGGCCTCGGCGTCTCCGACGACGGCCACTACCGCATGCTCCGCGAGGCGGCCGAGGCCGCCGGCGGAGACGTCCTGGTCCACGGCGACGGCTACTGGGCCAGCCGCGCCAGCGACGTGATCATCGATGACGGCGGCGCCGCTCTCGAGACCGTCCGGGCCGTGCCCGGCGTGGAGACGGCCTTCCCCCGGGTCCTCGTGAACGGCCTGGTCAGCACTTCCGCCGACAACCGTCCCGTCATGCTCCAGGGCATCGACCCCGGGACGGAGCTCCTCCTCCACGACTACGCCGACGACATCGTGGCCGGCTCGTACTTCGACGGCACCCGCGACGACCCCATCATCCTGGGCAGCCGGGCCGTGGAGCGGCTCGAGCTGGAGATCGGCGACCGCGTGGTCCTCACCGCCAGCGGCCCCGACGGCGAGATGACCCGGGCCCTCTTCCACCTCACCGGCGTGATCGAGACCGGGCTCCGGGAGATGGACGAGGTGCTGGGCCTCACCACCGTAGAGGCCGCCCGCCGTGCCCTCGGCCACCCGACCATGCTCACCCAGATCGGCGTCCTCACCGCCGGCGACGCCGACCACGAGCGGGTGGCCGCCGCCATCCGCCAGGCCATCGACGCGGCGGGCAACGGCCTCGAGG
Organism: Gemmatimonadota bacterium; assembly: GCA_046545735.1. Taxonomy (GTDB): domain Bacteria; phylum Gemmatimonadota; class Gemmatimonadetes; order Longimicrobiales; family RSA9; genus JAWVYT01. Next base: position 4,788 of record JBKGZE010000194.1, read on the forward strand.
TCCTCACCTGGGAGCAGGCCATCCCGGAGATGGTCGGGCTCATCGAGATCGACGACGCCTTCGGCTACATCTACTTCGCCATCATCTTCGCCGTCGTCCTCTTCTCCATCACCAACACCTTCCTCATGGCCGTGATGGAGCGGGTCCGCGAGTTCGGCCTCCTCAACGCCCTCGGGCTGCGGGACAGGCGGATCGGCCAGCTGCTGCTCACCGAGAGCATCCTCCTGACCGCCATCGCCATGGCCGGCGGCTTCCTCCTCGGCCTCGCCGGCCACCTCGCAGCGGCTCACTGGGGCATCCCCCTCTCCGCCTACGGCGTCGAGGAGATCGAGATGTCCGGTGTCGACATGGCCGACCTCGTCATGTACAGCACCATCAACCCCGTGAAATG
>JBKGZE010000195.1:0-5166 GCA_046545735.1 Gemmatimonadota bacterium
CTCACCCGCTGACCCGCGCGGCCTCGACGAAGTGGTTCAGTGGGCCGTTGCCATGTCCCAGGCCGGGCGCCTCCTCGATCGCCCGACGCGCGAAAGCCAGCGCATCCTCCACCGCCTCCCGGAGCGGGCGGCCGTGGGCCAGCCCCGCCGCGATCGCCGCCGACACCGTGCACCCGGTCCCGTGCGTGCTCTTCGTGGCGATCTTCGGACGCCGCCACGTCCGCACCCCCGCACCGTCCACCAGCACGTCCACCACTTCTCCACCCTCCAGGTGCCCGCCCTTCACCAGCGCCGCGCCCGCGCCCCGCTCCACCAGCAGCTCCGCCACCGCCCGCATGTCCGACTCGCCCCCGATCGCCCGGCCCGCCAGCAGCCGCGCCTCGTCCAGGTTCGGCGTGACCAGCGCCGCCCGCGGCAGCAGCAGCTCCCCGACCGCCGACTCCGCGTCCCGGTCCAGCAGACGGTCCCCGCTCGTCGCCACCATCACCGGATCGAGAACGTAGTTGCCCAGACCCTCCTCCCGGATCGACGACGCCACCGCCTCCACCAGCTCGGCCGTGGCCAGCATCCCCGTCTTCACCGCCGCCGGCCCCAGGTCCCGGGCCACCACCTGGATCTGGCGGCGCACGGTGCCGACGGGCACGGGATGCACTTCGTGCACTCCTACCGTGTCCTGCGCGGTGATGGCCGTGATGGCGCTGGTGCCGAAGACGCCGAACGCGTGGAAGGTCTTCAGGTCGGCCTGGATGCCGGCGCCGCCGCCGCTGTCGCTGCCGGCGATGGTGAGGGCTACGGGGATGCTCATGAGTACCGGGTCGTCAGTGTCTTCGATGGCCCGGAAGCTAGGGGTGGCCGGGGGCCGCGAAAAGGCCGGGCCCGGGGGGCTCCGGCCTTTTCGCTTCGTCGCGCGGGTGCGAGCGCGGCCTCGCCGGGACGGTTACCGCTGGCGGAACTCGGCCGGCGGAGGGGGCAGCTGGCGCACGCGGGCCTTGAAGTCGTCGAACTCGCGGGCCGTGACCTGGAGGTCCGCGGTCTCCTCCGGCGGGAGCTGGCGGATCAGCTCGCGCACGTTGGCGATCCGCTCCTCGGTGAGCGGGTGGGTGGAGAACCACTGCTCGACCTGGGACGGCGAGCGCTCGCGCTCCGCCAGCAGCTCCTTGAAGAAGGTGACCAGCCCGGCGGGATCGATGCCCGCGCGCGGGAGGAGCTTGACGGCGATGGCGTCGGCTTCGTTCTCCGCGTCGCGGCTGTGGTGGGCGAAATAGGCGGTGGCCCCGACATCGACGGCGGCGCCGGCTACGCCCTCGGGCGGTCCGCCGAGGAGCACCGACCCGACGATCAGCCCCACCTGCGCGGCCTGCTGACGCTCGAGCATCTGCGCGCTGTGCCGTGCCTCCACGTGGCCGATCTCGTGCGCCACCACGCCCGCCAGCTCCGCCAGGTTGTCCGCCCGCTCCACGAGCCCTCGGTTGATGTACACGAACCCGCCCGGAACGGCGAAGGCGTTGATCTGATCGCTGTTGACCAGGTAGAACGTGTACGGGATGTCTCGGGCGCCGGGCTGCCGCTGGATGCGGTTGCCGAGCTGGTTGATGTACCGGTGAACGGCGGGGTCGTCGACGATCGGCAGCTGGCGGTTGATCTCCGCCGCGTACTGTCGCCCGATGTCGAGCTCCTGCTGCTCCGTGACGCCGCAGGCTCCGAGCCCGACGGCCCCGGCCACCAGGCCGAGCGCCAGGGGCCGACGTATGGATAGCTTCTGCATGGTGGCAGCCGTTCTCCTCCGCGAGGATCGGGTTTCCCGAGCCACCGGAGTGCAAGGCGTGTTCCAGAGTGTGCCGTGCTGAGCCGATCGGAAGAAAAGCGAATACGCGGGCTGGCCAGGCGCAAGAACCGGGAGGCCGAGGGGCTCTTCCTGGCGGAGGGCGTGCGGGTCGTGGAAGAGCTGCTCGGCGCGGGAGTCGTCCCCCGGCTGGCGGTGGTTTCGTCCTCTCTGGAGGACACCGAACGCGGCGTCCGGCTGGCCGCCCGGCTCCCGGCGGCGGTCGAGGTCCGGCACGTGTCGGCGAGCGAGCTGAAGGCGCTGTCGGACACGAGCACGCCGCAGGGGGTGCTGGTCGTGGCGGAGACGCCCGGGGCGTCGCTGGCCGCTCTCGCGCCCGCCGGTCCGTCGGTGGTCCTGGTGCTGGACGGGGTGCAGGATCCCGGCAACCTGGGTACTCTGGGCCGGGCGGCGGCCGCGTTCGGCTGCGACGGGCTGGTGTATCTCCCGGGGACGGTCGATCCGTGGAGCCCGAAGGCGGTGCGCGCGTCGGCGGGTGCGGTCTTCCGGATCCCGGTGGTTGCGGCTACGGTCGAGGGGCTGGACGGGTGGCGCGCGCGGCACGGCTACGTGCTGGCCGGCGCGGACGCCGGCGGTGAGCCGGTGGGGCCGCTGGGCGAGCGGGTGGCGCTGGTGGTCGGGAACGAGGGGGCGGGGTTGACTGGTGCGGTGGCCGCCCGCTGCGACAGGTTCGTGTCGGTCCCGATGCGCGGGGGCACGGAATCGCTGAACGTGGCGGTGGCAGGGGGAATCCTGCTGTACGAGCTGACGAGGGGGCAGGGGTGACGGAAACGCTGTGGACGGTGTACCTGGCGCTGGTGGGCGCGGCGGTCGGCTCGTTCCTGAATGTCTGTATCTACCGCTGGCCCGCCGGCGAGTCGGTGATCCGGCCCCGGTCCCGCTGCCCCTCCTGCGGGGAGCCGGTGGCGTGGTACGACAACCTCCCGGTCCTCAGCTGGCTGCTGCTGCGGGGGCGCTGCCGGTCGTGCGGCGCGGGGATCTCCATACAGTACCCGCTGATCGAGCTGGCGGTGGCGGGCATCTGGCTCGCCATGGCGCTCGTGTTCGGCCCCGGTCTGGAGGCGGTCCGCGCGGCCATCTTCCTGACCCTGCTCCTGGGCATCGCCATCATCGACGGGCGACACCGGATCATCCCGGACCAGCTCTCGCTCGGCGGCGCCCTGGCGGGGCTGGCGCTGGCGGCCTGGCCGGGCGGGCAGCCGTTCACCGGCGCTCTGGTCGGCGCACTCGCAGGCTACGCCTTCATGTGGCTGGTCAAGCTCGGGGGGGAGGCGCTGTTCCGGAAGCCCGCGCTCGGCGTGGGCGACATCCACATGATGGCCATGGTCGGCGCCTTCGTAGGGATCGGGGGGGGCCTCCTCACGGTCCTGCTCGGGTCCCTCCTCGGTCTCGTGATCGGCGTGCCGATCGCGTGGCTGCGCGGCGACCTGGAGGCGCTGGGCACCTACCTGCCTCTCGGGACGTTCCTGGCCATGGGCGGCGCCATCGCGTACCTCTGGGGCGATCCGCTGATCGGGTGGTATCTGGGCTACGCCATGGCGGCGTGAGGCGAGCGCGGCGGGGCGCGGCACCGCGCGGGTGAGCCCGGGCGCCGCCCTGCCGCGGGCGTGGCCGCTGCGGGCGCCGAAGCCGGTCAGCCGATCCCGCCCTCCAGGTACGCCCGGGAGAGGACGACGTAGTGCTCCGCACCTTCCCGGATCGCTGCCACGGCCTCGTCCCCGAGCGACCTGCGAACGGTGGCCGGTGCGCCGGCGACGAGGCTCCGGGACGGGACGTCCATCCCTGCGGGGACCACGCTGCCAGCGGCCACGAGGGAGTCCTCGCCCACCACGGCCCGGTGGAGCACCACCGCGTTCATACCGACCAGGGCGCCACGGCGGACCTCGCAGCTCTCGAAGACGGCACCGTGCCCGATGGTGGCGTCCTCGCCCACCAGCGTCGGCCCCTCGTCGCTGACGTGCAGGACGCAGTTGTCCTGGATGCTGCTGCGCGCGCCCACCCGGATCCCGTGCGTCGGGTGATCGCCCCGGAGCACGGCGCCGAACCAGACGCTCGACTCCGGCCCCACCTCCACGTCGCCGATGAGCACGGCGGTGGGGGCGACGAACGCCGTGCGGTGGACGCTCGGCTTGCGACCGCGGAACTCGATCAGGTGCGCCATCAGCTCTCCATGAGGATGCGGGCCAGCCGGTCGCCATCGATGTTGCCGCCGCTGACCACCACCACGGTGGGGCCGCCCACGTGGACGACCCCCGCCAGCAGCGCCGCCACCCCGACGACGCCGGCTCCTTCCGCCACGATCCCCTCCTCCCGGAACAGGCTGGCGATCGCGGGGCCGACGTCCGCCTCGGGAACCAGGTCCACCGACCCGAGGACGGTCCGGACCGCTTCGTAGGCCGCCTGCTCCGTCTCGCCGGCCAGCCCGTCGCACAGCGTGGGCGCTTCCGGTGACGGGACCACCCGGCCCGCCTCGAAGGCATCCCGCATCGCGCGCGTGGCCGTGGACTGGACCCCGAGGACCCGCGCGGCAGGGGCACGGTCCCGAAGCGCCGCGCCGACCCCGGCGGCGAGCCCGCCGCCGCCGACCGGCACCACCACCTCGCGGACGTCCGGCAGCGACTCCACGATCTCGAGGCCCACCGTGGCCTGGCCGGCCACCACCTCCGGGTCGGCGAACGCGTGCAGGAGGTGGGCGTCGCGCTCGTCGGCGAGCGCACGGGCGGCCGCGGCGGCGTCGTCGTACGTGCCCTCCACCTCGCGCAGCTCCGCGCCTTCCCGGCGGATCCGCGCCTTCTTGGTGGCCGGGGCGCCGCGCGGCACGATGACCGTCGCGGGCGCCCCGTGCAGGCGCGCCGCGTGGGCCACGGCGAGGCCGTGGTTCCCGGCGGACGCCGTGACGAGCCCGCGTCGCCGCGTCGCCGGGTCGAGTGCGGCCACGGCGTTGTACGCGCCCCGCAGCTTGAAGGAGTGGGTCCGCTGCCAGCACTCGAGCTTGAGGTGGACCGCCACGCCCACCCGTTCCGACAGCCAGGGCGACCGGGCGAGCGGCGTAGGGCGGGCCACCCCCGCGAGACGCTCCCGGGCGGCGGCGATGGCGGAGCCGTCCGGCAGGAGGGAGGCCTTATGATTCCCGGCGCGCACCCGAGCCGTTCCCGTTCTGCTCGCGCTTCGCCCCCCGCGATCCGGCTTCGGCGCCAACGTCCTCGTCAGGCTCCGCTCGGGCCTCCTCGTCAGGCTCCGCTCGGGCCTCCTCTTCGGGCTCCGCGCGGGCCTCCTCTTCGGGCTCCGCTCGGGCCTCCTTTTCGGACTCCGCTCCGGCCTCC
>JBKGZE010000196.1:0-5131 GCA_046545735.1 Gemmatimonadota bacterium
GCCGACAGGTACGCCAGCGGCGCGTCCGACTCGCCGCCACCCGCCACCTCCATTGCTCGTATCCACGCTCTTCCCCTACCTTCCCGCCGACCGCGGCCTGAGCGCATGGGAGCCCGATGATCCGGCTGTTCGTGACGGGTGGGACCTTCGACAAGGAGTACGACGAGATCCACGGGCGTCTGTACTTCAAGGACACGCACCTGCTGGAGATGCTGGCCATGGGCCGGTCCCGGGTGGAGGTGGAGATCCGCACGCTGATGATGGTGGACTCGCTCCAGATGACGGCGGAGGACCGGGAGCTGATCGCGCGCCACTGTCGAGAAGCGCCGGAGGAGCGGATCGTCATCACCCACGGGACGGATACGATGGTTGAGACGGCCGCGGTCCTGGCCCGGGAGGTGCGGGACAAGGCGATCGTGCTTACGGGCGCCATGATCCCCATCGCCTTCGGCAGCTCCGACGGCCTCTTCAACCTTGGGGGCGCGCTGGCGGCCGTGCAGGTGCTCCAGCCGGGCGTCTACGTGGTGATGAACGGGCGGGTGTTCGACTGGGACCGCGTGCGGAAGAATCGCAAGACCGGGGTCTTCGAGGCCATCGAGTCGTAGACGACCGCGTCGCCGCCTCCGTCGTGCTGCTCTCGATTCCGGGCGGGGCCGCCGGGACGGCTGCGGCGCGGGCGTTCGGAACCCCTGGGGCCCAGCCGGGAACTGGCGCGCGCGCGGTCGTCGCCCTAGCATCCCCCGCAGGCAAACGAACAATCCGGAGGCTTGGATGCTCTCGACCACCCGGCGGGCGACGCGTGTCGCCCTTCTGGCTACGCTGGCGCTGCTCACCACCAACGCGATCCCCCTGGCCGCCCAGGGGCGCCCGAACAAGCCGGTGCTCCACGGCTCCAACTGGGTGGCCATCACCGGCAAGCCGCTGGGCGCGACCGCCGGCGCCCGCATCTTCCATCAGGGCGGGAACGCCGTGGACGCGGCCTGCGCCATGCTCGCCGCCACGGCCACCATGTGGGACGTCCTCTCCTGGGGCGGTGAGACGCAGGCGCTGATCTACAACCCGGAGACGCGGGAAGTGATCGGGGTGAACGCGCTCGGCGTTGCCCCGTCCGGTGCGACGGCGGAGCACTACCGCAGCCTCGGCCACGACTATCCGCCCCAGTACGGCCCCCTCTCCGCGGTGACGCCCGGGACGCCGGGCGGACTCATGACCATGCTCGCGGAGTTCGGGACGCTGTCGTTGGCGGACGTGCTGGCGCCGTCCATCGAGATGGCGGAGGAGGGTTATCCCATCGAGGCGCAGGCCGCGTACTCGATCGAGGGGAACAAGCGGCGGATCAAGCAGTGGCGCTATTCCCGCGAGGTCTTCCTCCCTCACGAGGGCGAGGAGTGGGAAGCGCCGCGGCCGGGCGAGTTGTTCAAGCAGCCGGACCTGGCGGCCACGCTCCGCAAGCTCGTGGACGCGGAGCGCGAGGCGCTGGCGGCGGGGAAGAGCCGGGAAGAGGCCATTTACGCGGCGTACGACCGCTTCTACCGGGGCGACATCGCGCGGGAGTTCGTCCGCGGAGCGAACGAGGAGGGCGGGCTCTTCACGGAGGAGGACCTGGCGAACTGGCAGGTCTACCTCGAGGAGCCGGTGCACACGAACTACCGTGGCTACGACGTCTACAAGCTGACCACGTGGGTGCAGGGCCCGGTCATGCTCCAGATGCTCAACATGCTCGAGCCCTTCGACCTGAAGAGCATGGGATACAACAGCGCCCGCTACATCCACACGCTGTACCAGGTCATGAACCACGCGTTCGCCGACCGGGACTTCTACTACGGCGACCCGTACTTCCCGCCCGACGAGCCGGTGGCGGGGCTGCTGTCGAAGGAGTACGCGCGCGCCCGGGCCGAGGGGATCGATCCGGAGCGGAACGACCCGGACGTGAAGCCGGGCAACCCGTACCTCTTCCAGGAGGGCGACAACCCGTTCCTGGATTACCTGGAGCGGTGGCACACCACGGGCGTCGAGGGCACCGGTGACGTGGTGCCGGAGCACGACCGTCCGTCGGGCGGGAGCGGCGTCGATAGGTCAGCCCTCGGGCGGGATGCCGATCGCGCGGACGGTGGCGCCGGCCGTGCGGGCGGGGCGGCCGGCGTCGAGCCGCTGCTCGCCTTCGAGCGGGACTACTGGAGCGGGACCACGAGCGTGCAGGCGGCGGACGCGGACGGCTGGGTGGTGAGCATCACGCCGAGCGGCGGGTGGATCCCGGCGGTGGTCGCGGGCCGCACCGGCGTGGGGATGAGCCAGCGCGCGCAGAGCTTCGTGCTGAACCCCGCCGAGAACCCGTACAACGTGATCGAGCCCGGGAAGCGGCCCAGGGCCACGCTCACGCCCGCCCTCGCCCTCGAGGACGGGGAGCCCTTCCTCTCCTTCGCGGTGCAGGGCGGCGATACGCAGGACCAGAACCTCCTGCAGTTCTTCCTCAACATGGTCGAGTTCGGGATGGACGTGCAGGAAGCGAGTGAGGCGGCGAACTTCAACAGCTACCAGCTGCGCAACTCGTTCAGCGACCACGAGTCGGTGCCGGGTCGCCTGCTCATCAACGAGGCGACCTCGCCCTGGGTCCGGGAGCAGCTGAGCCGCATGGGGTACAGCGTGACGGCGCGCGACCGGACGTCGGGCCCGATCAACGCGATCTGGTTCGACCGTGAGCACGGGACCATGTGGGGCGGGTCCAGCGATTATGGAGAGGACTACGGCATCGCCTGGTGAGCGCCGGCGCCAGGAACCGGAAGGCTCCCGAGCAGGGAGCCCGGTTCCTATTGCGGTGCGGCCATGCCCTGTGACAGACTACAGGTACCAGCACTGGCGCGGGCCGGTACGAGGCCACCGCCCATGGCGATCGGATCCCCCGGCAACGGATCCGGCGTCCTGACCCTCCTTCAGAGGGCGCGCGTGGGGTGACACGGCGCGTCAGATGCGGGCGGCTCGACCCCTGGACCCGGGGGTGCCAGCCGATCGGGACAAGGGTCAGGGAGGTCCTCATGCCACCGGGCAGTAGCTGAGGGCCCGGTACGGAGCCTGGCTCTGTACCGGGCCCTTCGCACGCTCGCCCTCGGCTGACGGTCGCGGCCGGCGCTTCCTGGATGGCGCGGCCCCGCTCCGCCGGCCTGGTCAGCTGGCGCTCGTGCCCAGCGCTTCCTGGGCGGCGCGGCCCCGCTCCGCCGGCCTGGTCAGCTGGCGCTCGTGCCCAGCGCCTCCTGGACGGCGCGAACCAGCTCGGCCGGCGTGAACGGTTTTTCCAGGAAGCTGCCGTTCCGGTTCTGCCCGTCGCGCACGACCTCATCCGCGGTGTAGCCGCTCATGTACAGCACGCGCAGGCGCCGGCCATCGCCGCGGAGGTGGTCCACCAGCTCGCGCCCGCTCATGCCGGGCATGACCATGTCGGTGAGGACGAGGTCGAACGGCCCGGCGCGATCGGCGAGGCGGAGCGCCTCGGCCCCACTCGGTGCGGCCCGGACCCGGTAACCCGCCCGATCGAGGACGCGTCGGGCGAGCAGGCGGACGGCATCCTCGTCCTCGACCACGAGAACGGACCCGGACCGGGTGTCGTCGGGCTCGCGAGGTGGCAGCGCCCGGGGCGCCGGGTCCGCGGGTGCGCTCGACTCCTCCACCAGTGGGAACAGCAGGGTGAAGGTGGTCCCGCGGTCCAGCCCGCTCTCCACGCCAACGTGGCCGCCGCTCTGGCTGACGATCCCGTAGACGGTGCTCAGCCCCAGGCCCGTCCCCTTGCCAGCCGGCTTGGTGGTGAAGAACGGCTCGAAGATATGATCCCGTGTGGCCGCGTCCATGCCTGACCCGGAGTCGGACACCCGGAGCCGGGCGTAGGCGCCGGTGGGGACCGGCCTCCTGAATCCTTCCGTGGGCTGGTCGCGGCGGGCGATCGAGTCGGCGGCGATGACGAGCGAGCCGCCATCCGGCATGGCGTCTCGCGCGTTCACGACCAGGTTGAGCACCACCTGCTCGAGCTGCCCCGGGTCCACGCGCACGGGGCAGCGTCCTTCGGGCCGGGAGACCGAGAGGGCGACGTCCTCGCCGATGATGCGGCTGAGCAGCGGCTCGAACGACACCACCACCTCCGCCAGATCGACCACCCGGGGGTTCAGGACCTGCTGGCGGCTGAACGCCAGGAGCTGGCGCGTCAGCCGCTTGGCGCGATCGGCGCTGTCCCGGATGCCGCCCGCGTCGTCGCGGCGAGGGTCGCCCTCGGGCAGCGCGTCGAGGAGGAACTCGACGTGCCCGGTAATGGCGGTCAGGAGGTTGTTGAAGTCGTGGGCGATGCCGCCCGCGAGCCGGCCCACCGCCTCCATCTTCTGGGCCTGGATCAGCTGCGCCTCCAGCTGCCTGGCCTCGGTGACGTCCTGGTGCAGGGTAAGCGCGCACGGCAGCCCCTCGACTTCGAGGAGCTCGCTGAACAGGAGGAAGGTCCGGAGCTCGCCGTCGCGGGTGCGGAACTGGACGGGGCGGCCGGCGAGGCGGCCCTCCTCGCGCAGGACAGCGATAGCGGCCTCGCGCTCGCTGGTCTTCTGCCAGATCCCCAGGTCGATGGCGCTGGCCCCGAGAAGCGCCTCCCGGTCGTACCCCAGCACCTCCGCGAACGTCTCGTTCACCTCCATGAACACCCCGTCCACGGCACGGGTGAGGGTGATCCCGAGCGGCGCCGCCCGGACGATGGTGGCCAGCCGCTCCTCCGACCGGCGCAGCGCTTCCTCCGCCTGTTTCCGGTCCTGGATATCCGTGTGGGTGCCGGTGGCCCGGAGCGGGTGGCCCTCCGGATCGCGTTCGACCACGCGACCCCGGTCGAGGACCCAGCGCCACCCGCCCTCGCGCGTGCGGATCCGGATCTCGCACTCGTAGTGCGGCGACTCACCCGCGAAGTGGGCGTCCAGGGCGGCCGAGACGCGCCCGCGGTCGTCGGGGTGGACGAGCGCGATCCAGGTGTCCACGTCCAGGGGGAACTCGTGGGGCGCGAAGCCGAGCATGGTGAACCAGCGGTCGTCGGCGAAGATGCGGCCGGTCGGCACGTCCCAGTCCCAGAGGCCGAAGCCCGAGCCCGAGAGCGCCAGGTCCAGTCGCTGCTCGC
>JBKGZE010000197.1:0-5102 GCA_046545735.1 Gemmatimonadota bacterium
GCGTCTGTCTTCCTGCTGTCCCTCCTGGCGCCCCCCGCGGCCGCCCAGGACGATCTGCTCAACGCCTGCGCCGCCGTGGCACCCGTGGCGCCCGGCGCGCCCCAGTCCGCCCTCGACGCCGTGCAGCCGCAGTTCCAGTTCCTGTGCGGGCAGGTGGTCAACGCCATCACCAACGTGCAGCCGAGCGTCGGCATCGCCTTCTCCGGCGGCGCTCATACCCTCGGCACCGCCTCCACCATCGGCCGCCGTCTCGGCGTCTTCCCGCGCGTGTCGGTGACGGGCCGGTTCAACGCGGCGCTGGCCGACGTGCCGGACCTCCTCGACGGGTTCCAGGCAACCCTCAACGAAAACGGCCAGGTCCCGGCCATGGGCACCGTCGGCATCCCCGTGAGCTCGCTCCAGGGCGACGTCGCCGTCGGCCTCTTCAACGGCCTCTCCCTGGGACCCGCTATCGGCGGGTTCGGCGCCATCGACCTCCTCGGCAGCATCTCCTACGTCCCCGTGATCCAGGAGGTGGGCCTCGAGGAGGAGATCATCAACGCCGGCATCGGCGCCCGCGTCGGCATCATCAAGCAGGGGCTCATCATGCCCGGGGTGTCCATCTCGGGGCTCTACCGCACCATGCTCGGCGACGTCGAGTTCGGCAGCATCGTCGACGGCGACCCGGCCGACTTCAAGACCAACCTCTCGAGCCTCAGCCTCCGCGCGGGCGTCAGCAAGGGCATCCTCATGTTCGACTTCGCCGCCGGCGCCGGCTACGACCGCTACTCCAGCGACGTGCGGCTCGACTGGCAGCTCGAGTGCCCCGCCAGCCAGTGCGGTGGCGAGAGCTACACCCTCACCACCAACGCACCCGTCGAGGGCGACCTCAGCACCGCCGCCTGGAACGTCTACGGCAACGTCGGGATGAGCCTGCTCCTCCTGAACATCGTCGGCGAGGTCGGGTACCAGCAAGCGACCGACATCGTCGACCTCCAGGCGCTCCAGGACGCGGGGCTGCCCGGACAGGAGCCCACGGTCGAGGATCTCGACGGCGGCCGTTTTTTCGCCAGCATAGGCCTGCGCATCACCCTCTAACCGCTACGCCCGGGCCGCCTGCACGACGTCGGGACCGCCGGCGGCCCGGGCCGCTCGCACGGTCGCGCTGCGCCGGTCCCCCGAGTCGGGCGGGCCGGCGTCCGATTTTCCCCTACAGGCATGGGCTCCCCTTTCCCCACGACCCGGGGCCGAGGTTTCCTACGGGATTTCACGGAGTTTACCGGGATTGAACCCCCTACATGTTGCCTTTATCTTCGGTTTCCATGCGAATAGGCGATGAGGCACGGAGGCCCCCGCGTTGATCGATGACGGGGTAGTGGTGAACGGAGCCGCGAAGCGGTTCGGTCGGCGGTGGGCGCTGCGGGGCGCGAGCTTCGAGGCGCGGCCGGGGGCGGCCGTGGCGCTGATGGGTCGCAACGGGAGCGGGAAGACCACGCTGCTGCGGATCGTGGCCACGGCGTTGCGTCCGACGCGGGGGAGCGGGACGGTCTTCGGTCACGACCTGCTGAAGGGCGCGGAGCGGATCCGTGGGCAGGTGGGGGCGCTTCTGCACGCGCCGGGCGTGTACGGTGACCTGACGGCGCGAGAGAACCTGGAGTTCGCGCGTCGCATGTGGGGAGGCTCGAGCGCGGTGGGTGTGGACGGTGCGCTGGAGCGGGTCGGGCTGGTGGCGGCGGCGGACGAGCGGGCGTCGGGTTTCTCGTCGGGGATGACGCGGCGGCTGTCGCTGGCACGACTTGTGATGCGTCCGCCGCGCCTGATGCTTCTGGACGAGCCGTACGCGAGCTTCGACGCGGACGGGATCGAGCTGGTGAACGAGCTGGTTCGTGAGACGGTGAGCCGGAACGGGATCGCGCTGATCGCGACGCACGACCCGGAGCGGTCGTCGGCGGTGGTGGACGACGTGATCACACTGGAGCAGGGGAGGGTGGTGCCGAATCCGGACGGGGCGCCGCGGCTGCGGGCGAAGGTGGTGAAGTGAGCTTTTCCGGCGAGCTGGCCCGTGTCGGCGCGGTGGCGTGGAAGGATCTGACCACGGAGCGTCGGTCGAAGGCGAACTTCAACGCCGTGGTCTTCCTGGCCGCGGTGATGCTGCTGATGTTCGGGTTCGCGCTGGGTCCGGACACGGCGTCGCTGCGGGCGGCGGCGGCGGGGATCCTCTGGCTCACGGTGCTCTTCAGCGGGAACCTTGCGTTCCATCGGTCCTACCAGGTGGAGTTGGAGGGGGGCGCGCTGGAGACGCTGCTGCTGTATCCGGGGTTCCGGAGCTCGATCTTCCTGGGGAAGATGCTGGCGAACCTGGTCTTCGTGCTGCTGGTCGAGGTCGTCCTGGTCCCGCTGGCCATCGTGCTGTACGACATCCCGCTGACGGGCACGCTGGGGCTGGTGGCGGTGGTGCTGTTCCTGGGGACGTTCGGGTTCGTCACGCTGGGGACGTTCTACGGCTCGATGGCGAGCCGGAGCCGGGCACGGGAGGTGCTGCTGCCGCTCCTGCTGTTCCCGATGTTGGTCCCGGTGCTGGTTGCGGCGGTGGAAGCGACGGCGGCGCTGCTGGCGGGCGACCCCATGGGAGACGCGGGGCGGTGGATCCGGCTGCTGCTGGCGTTCGACATCATCTTCCTGGGCGCGAGCGTGCTCGCGTTCGGGGCCGTCATCGAGGAGTGACATGGAAGAGCTGAAGGCCCTGCGGGCGGAGAAGGCCCCGATCTGGCTGGTCGTGGTGAGCGTGCTCGCGCCGGTAGCGGTGGTGGCGGCCCAGTGGTTCGGGTTCGTGTACTCGCCCTCGGCGGAGGACTACCAGGACTCGCAGAAGATCATGTACGTGCACGTCCCCGCGGCGTGGAACGCGTTCCTGGCCTTTTTCATCGTGTTCTGGGCGAGCGTGGTCTACCTCTGGAAGCGTACGGAGCGGAGCGATCTGCTGGCGGCGTCGGCGGCGGAGCTCGGGGCGCTCTTCACGGGGCTGACGCTCGTCATGGGCTCGATCTGGGGGAAGTGGGCGTGGGGCGCCTGGTGGACCTGGGACGCCCGGCTCACCTCGACCGCGGTGCTCTTTATCATCTTTGTGGGGTATCTGGCTCTACGGTCCTTCACGGAGGACCCGGAGCGGCGGGCCACGTGGAGCGCGGGGGTCGGGATCTTCGGGGCGCTGAACGTACCGATCGTGTACATGTCGGTGCGCTGGTGGCGGACGCTGCACCAGGTGCAGTCGACGCCCGAGACGCTGACCCCGATCTACAAGTGGGGACTCCGGGCGAACGCCGTGGCGTTCCTCCTGGTGCTGATCGCCTTCGTGGGGTGGCGGTACCGGGCGGCGCGGCTCGAGCGGCGGGCGGAAGCCCTCCAGGAAGAGGCCGTGCTGAGGGGGGGAGAAGTCCATGTCTGACGCGAACGTCTGGAACTATGTGATCGGGGCCTACGCCGTGGCGTGGGTAGGGATGATCGGATACGGCATCCGCCTGTTCGTGCTGAACCGGCGAGCGAAGGATGCGGCTGACTTGGGAGGTGAGGTATGAACCGCAAGGTGATCGGTGCACTCGCTGCGATCCTCGTGCTCGGGGGCTTCGGGTTCCTGATGTGGGGCGGGCTCGGGAGCAACCTGGTGTACTTCCTGACGCCGTCGGAGCTTCTGGCCCGGGGCGACGCCGCGTACGAGACGCCGGTCCGCCTGGGCGGGAAAGTGGTGCCCGGCTCCGTGGACTGGAACGCGGAGGCGCTGGATCTCCGCTTCCGGGTCACGGACGGGACGGATACGCTCGACGTCCAGTCGACGGGGGCGCCGCCGGCCATGTTCAAGGATACCATGGGCGTGGTGATCGAGGGCTCGTACCAGCGGGGGGGTGTATTCAAGTCCACCAACCTGCTGGTCCAGCACTCGAACGAGTACAAGGCTCCGCCCGAGGGCCACCGCCCGGTCGACACCTACAAGACTCTCATCCGCGAGGACGGCCAGTCGTGATTCGCCTTCTCGGACTCAGCGCCTCCGTCCTGTCGCTGGGGCTGGCCGTGTACGGGGCCGCCGCAGCGTTCTGGGGCGTGCGCACCAGGAACCAGTCGCTCGTCGCGAGCGCACGGGCCGCGGCGTACGCCATCTTCGGCCTCATGCTCGCCGCCAACGTGGGGATGGTGTACGCGCTCCTCACCCATGACTTCAGCATCTCTTACGTGGCTCAGGTGGGCAGCCGGGCGACCCCCACGTGGGTCACCATCGTCTCCCTGTGGAGCTCGCTCGAGGGCTCGATCCTCTTCTGGGGGCTGATCCTCGCCGGCTTCACCGCCGCCGTGGTCTTCCTGCACCGCGAGCGCGGCAACAGCCTGTTCGCCGTGGCCACCGGCACCATGCTGCTGGTGGGCGCGTTCTTTTACATGCTCCTGGTGGGGCCGGCCAACCCGTTCCACCAGGTCTTCCCCGTGCCCGCCGACGGGCCGGGGCCGAACCCGCTCCTCCAGAACCACTGGCTGATGGCGGTGCACCCGCCCCTCCTGTACCTCGGCTACGTGGGCATGGTCGTACCCTTCGGGTTCGCCATCGGCGCCCTCGTCACGCGCCAGCTGGACGCCCGCTGGCTGCAGGTGACCCGCCGGTGGACCCTCACCGCCTGGGCCTTCCTGACCCTCGCCATCGTGGCGGGGATGTGGTGGTCGTACGAGGTGCTCGGCTGGGGCGGGTACTGGGCGTGGGACCCGGTGGAGAACGCGTCCCTGCTGCCGTGGCTGACCGCCACCGCCTTCATCCACTCCATGATGGTGCAGGAGCGGCGAGGCATGCTGAAGGTGTGGAACGTGAGCCTCATCATCGCCACCTTCCTGCTGACGATCCTGGGCACGTTCCTGACGCGGAGCGGGATCCTTTCTTCGGTCCACGCCTTCGCCGAGGGGGACATCGGCTACTACTTCCTGGCCTTCATCGGCGTGGCGCTCCTGGCGAGCGTGGCCATCATCGCAGGGCGGAGCGAGGAGCTGAAGAGCACGGGCCGGCTCCAGTCGGCGGCGTCCCGCGACACGGTCTTCCTGCTCAACAACCTGGTCCTGGCGGCCTTCACCTTCACCGTGCTGCTGGGCAC
>JBKGZE010000198.1:0-5095 GCA_046545735.1 Gemmatimonadota bacterium
CTGATGCGCAGGAGGCGAAGCTCTTGCCCCTGATGCACGCCGACCGGCCCCGGGGCCAGCCCCGCATGGGCCGGCGCGGCGGGTGGGGCCCCCGGGGTGGGGGCGGCGCTGGCGGGATTCGCTGACGCGCGCTCGCCGAACCGTTCGGTCGAACAGCGGCCCGTCGGGAACACCCGGCGGGCCGCGCTGCCGTCCCTGCGCTGCCTTCCCCGCGCTGCGGTCGCGCGCTGCTGTCGACGCGCTACCGCTGCCCTCGGCCCTGGGCGTGCTGCTCCTCGCGGTGGTGATTCCGGCCGCGGCGGCCGAGGAGGTAGCCGATGGGGAGCGCGAGGGCGGCCGCGCCCACGGCGGTGATCCGCGGCGCGTAGGCGTGCCGCATGTCGTACTTCAGCTTCTTCAGCCTGACCGCCCGCTTGGGGTGAAGGACGGCGAACGTGGCTTTCGGCGCCTTCGTGTAGGCGACGGTCTTGGCGATCGTGCGGAGCATGTCCACCTCCTGTGAGAGCGACATTGATCGGTCTACCGTCCGGACTGGTGCAAGCGGCGTGCGAGCCGCCCGGTGAGCCAACCGGAGCTCAGGCGCGCTGCAGCGCGCGCCGGAAGAGCCACCAGCTCACCGCCAGCCCCAGCCCGATCCACACGAACCCCCAGACCACCGTAGGGACCCCGGTCATCTCGGCCAGCATCCGGGCGTCCGACCGCAGGTACGGCCGGTCGAGGATGTCGCTCTTGATGTCCAGCAGGGCGTAGAGCGCCGAAGTGAGCCCGAGCGCCGTCAGCACCAGCACGTGCGCCGTTCGGCCCGCCGAACGGAGCGCCACCAGCGCGGCGCCGAACAGCGCGCCGAACAGGACGCCGAACGCGTTCCGGACGTAGAGCGCGGTCAGCAGGAGTACGGCGACGCCGATCAGGGTCGTAGTGTTCCGCGGGGCCGGACGCCGCGCCCGCGCCAGCATCAGGATCACGCCCCCCCAGAACAGGCTGCCCAGGTATCCGGCCGACAGGACCAGGAAGGCGTTCCCGCCGGGGCAGTAGCAGACCCCTCCCTGGTCCGGCGCGAGCACGATTCGCTGCACATGCCCCCCCGTCGCCAAAGCCATCCCCGCGTGGCTCGCCTCGTGGAGCAGGACCACGAACAGCTTCAGCGGATAGATCACCGGCGACCACCACAGCAGCCACACCGCGACCAGCCAGGCCACGAGCCCGGCGACGAGGGCGGTCTGACGCTTCGTCTTCGTCTTCACACGCAGAAAGCTACAAGGTCTTTGGCTCTCTGTGGCTCCGTGCGCGTGGTCAGGCGTCGATCGCGCCGAGGATCTCCAGTACCGCGTCGATGTCCGCCTCCGTGTGATCGGCGTTGACCTGGAAGCGGATCTCCTCGTCGCCCTTCGGCACGACCGGGTAGGCCAGGCCGGTGGCGAGGACGCCGTTGTCGAACAGGTGCTGGACGATGGCGCGGGTCCGCTCGGTGTCGCGGACCATGAGCGGCACGACGGGGTGATCGCCGGGGATGGTCTCGAACCCGAGCTCCCGCAGCCCGTGGTCGAAGCGCTGAGTCAGCGAGCGGAGGGTCTCGAGGAGCCGGCTGCCCAGCGGGCTGTCCAGGATCTCCAGTGCGGTCGTCGCCGCCCGGGCCTCGCCCGGCGTGATGGGGTTGCTGTAGATGTAGAAGGGCGAGGTCTCGCGGAGGAACCGGATCACGGGCTGCGGCCCGACGATGTAGCCGCCGTTCACGCCGAACGCCTTGCCCAGCGTGCCGACCAGGAGGTCCACCTGTCCGCCGGTGTACTCCTCTGTCCCGCGGCCCGTCTGTCCAAAGGCGCCCACGCCGTGCGAGTCGTCGGCCACGACGAACGCGTTCTCCTGGAAGCGGGCGTCGTACTTCCGGACGATGCGGACGATCTCATCCAGGGGCGCGTGGTCGCCGCGCATGCTGAAGATGCCGTCCGTCACGACCATCAGGCGCTTCGCGCGGCCGGCGGCATCCTCGCACGCCCGGTCCAGCGTGTCCAGGTCCAGGTGCGGGTACACCACCTTGTCGGCGGGCCGGGCCAGCCGCATCGCGTTGATGATGCAGTTGTGGTTCAGCTCGTCGCTGATGACGATCGTGTCCTTCGTGATCAGCGGCGTGATGATCCCCATGATGGTGGCGTAGGCCGAGCTGAAGATCATTCCGGCTTCACGGCCGTGGAACGCCGCCAGCCGGCGCTCCAGCTCCGTGTGCGCCTCGTAGGTGCCGCTGATGAACCGCACCGCGCCGGGGCCGGCGCCGAACGCCCGGCTCCCGGCCTCCTCGGCCTCTATGACCTCCTCGCGGAGCCCCATGCCCAGGTACGAGTTCGAGTTCATCCGGATGAACTCCTTCTCGCCCTGGCCGCGGAGGAAGAAGCGCGGCCCGCGGTCGCCCTCGGGCTTCAGGACGCGCGTGACCACGGCCTCGTCGCCCTTCGCGCGGCCTTCGCTCTCGAGGGACGTGATGTGATCGTCGAGTACGGGGATCAGCTTGTCGAGCGGCATCGGTATCGGGATTCGGGTGTCGGTTCTCGGGTCCGGGCGGCCGCGGCACGTCGGCGCCCTGGCGCTTCGTTCCTCAGCCGGTGGTGCCGGAGCCCGCCACCGGGCTCTCCACGCCCAGCCGGTCGGCCAGGCGCACCAGCATGTCCTCCACGAGGCCGGCCGCGTCGTACTGCTCGCGCCAGCCCCACTCCTCGCGGGCGGCGGTGTCGTCCACGCGCCGGGGCCAGCTCTCGGCGATCCGCTGGCGGGTCGGGTCGACGTCGTAGTCGATGGTGAAGTCCGGCATGTGGACGCGGATCGCCTCGGCCAGCCCGGCTGGCGTGAGCTGCATGGCCGCGACGTTGAAGGCGTTCCGGTGCCGGAGCCCTTCGGCGGGCGCATCCATGAGCTCCATGGCCGCGCGCAGCGCGTCCGGCATGTACATCATGTCGAGCTGGGTGTCGGGCGCGAGATAGCAGGTGTAGCGACCGTCCTGGAGCGCCGCGTAGAAGATCTCGACGGCGTAATCGGTGGTCCCGCCGCCCGGAAGCGCCGCGTGGCTGATGAGCCCGGGGTAGCGGAGCCCGCGGGCGTCCACGCCGAAGCGCGCATGGTAGTAGTCGGCCAGGAGCTCGCCGGCGACCTTGGTCACGCCGTACATGGTGGTCGGTCGCTGGATCGTGTCCTGCGGCGTCGGGTCCGCCGGCGTCTCCGGGCCGAACGCCGCGATGGAGCTCGGCGTGAACACCGCGCACCTGTGATCGCGGGCCGCCTCGAGGATCACGTACAGCCCGCCCATGTTCACGTCCCACGCCTTCTGAGGAATGCCCTCGGCGGTGGCGGACAGGATGGCAGCCAGGTGGTAGATCGTGTCGATCCCGTTCTCGGTGATCGCGGCCCGCACGGCCGCCGCGTCCGTGCAGTCGAGCGCCTCGTAGCGCGCGCCGGCCGGGACATCGGCCGCCTCCTTGATGTCCGTGGCGAGGACGGTCGACCCCTCGTATCGCTCCAGTAGCCCCGGTACCAGTTCCGTCCCGATCTGTCCCGCGGCCCCCGTCACCAGGATCTTCTTCATGACGCTCCTCTATGCCTTCAACCCGATGGTTCGTCTGCCCGGGAAGCGTACCGCGCGGGCCGGGAGGCGGCAAGCGAGATAATCGATCGCCCGCGAGGCGCCGGTCGAGCCCGAAGATCGAACCCCCGCGCCAGCGGGTCGCCGGGCGAGCGCCAGCGAGCCACCGGCGATCGAACCCCGCGCCAGCGGGTCGCCGGGCGAGCGCCAGCGAGCCGCCGGCGATCGAACCCTCAGTCGAGGAGGATCCGTGTGACGCGCCGCGCGATGCCGGCGTGGCTGACGCCGCTGGTGTTGCCGAGGACGGCGACGGCGATGCCATGGTCCGGGAGCAGGACGAGCATGGCCGTGGCGCCGACCGAGCCCCCGCTGTGACTGACGACCCGGCGCCCGTCGATCTCGCCCACGTTCCAGCCGAGCCCGTAGGAGGACTCGCCGGCAGGCGTCTGCTTCCGCCACATCTCGGCCCGGGCCTCGTCGCTCAGGACCGTGCCGTTCATGACGCCCAGGGCGAAGTTCACCAGGTCCGCGGTGGTGGCGACCAGCCCGCCGCCCGCCCACTTGTTGGACTGGTCCACCTCCGGCGCGTTCGTCCGCACACCCGCCTCCCGGTCGAGCATGTAGAAGGAGGCGTGGTGGGGGATGACGGAGTCCTGCCATTCGGGCTGCATGTGGAGCAGGCCCAGTGGGTGGATCACCTCGTCGTACAGGATGTCGACCCAGGGGCGCCGTCCGTCCGCCGCCTCGGTGACCGCGCTCACCACCGTCCAGCCGTAGGTGGAGTAGTTGTAGTCGGTCCCGGGCTCGAACAGGAGCGGGTCCTCCCAGAAGACGGCCATGGGGCTGACCACGTCCGTGTACGCCTCGTTGCTCATGAATTCGTCGCCCCGGTAGTGGCGCACGCCCGCGGTGTGGCTCATGAGCTGGCGCATGGTGACGTGGGCGTTCGCCGCCGGGTAGTCGGGCAGGTACGTGCGGATCGGGGTGTCCAGGTCGAGCATGCCCCGGTCCCAGAGCGCCATGGCCGCCACGGCCGCCACCGGCTTCGAGATCGACCCGATCCGGCTCACCGTGGCCGGGCCGGCCTCCACCCGGTGCTGCAGGTCGGCGTAGCCGAAGCCGCCGCTCCAGACCAGTCGCCCGTCGACGGCGATGGCGGCGCTCAGTCCGGCCACGCCGCTGGTGTCCTGGTGGGTCCGCAGCGCTTCGACGGCGGCGGTCAGCCGGTCCGCCAGCGGGACGTCGCCCTCGCCGCCCGCCTGTGCGGCCGCCGGGGCCGCGGTGAGGGCGGGGAGGATGGCCAGACAGAGGACCCGGATCCCGGTCCGTTGCAGCTGCACCAGCGCGTTCATCACAGTCTCCTGCCTCGGTGGAACGATGTGGTTCAGGGCGCCCGCAGCTCGAGGAGCCGCCGTCCGGCCTCGGCCAGCGTGTCCATCTTCTTGCAGAAGGCGAAGCGGACGAGGTCGCGGCCCGGCGCCGGGTCGTGGAAGAAGCTCGAGCCGGGGACCACGGCCACCCCCACCT
>JBKGZE010000199.1:0-5080 GCA_046545735.1 Gemmatimonadota bacterium
GGCCGACGCCGCGCGGAAGGTCGAGTTCGACCTCACCGGCAAGGGGCTGGACTTCCTCGGGTACCGTACGCTGCGCGACCTGCTCGGCGCGCTGGGGAAGTCGAGCCTGGGCGCCCACGAGACGGCGCACCTGTCCACGGGCGTGGAAGCCGACGCGGCCTCGCGGCGATACCGGTTCGGGGACACGCTCAACCTGGACATCCCGGCCACGCTCAAGAGCGCCATGGCCCGCGAGGGCGCAGGCGTGCCGCTCGACCTCCGGCACGAGGACCTGATGGTCCACCAGGCGGAGCACCGGAGCTCGTGCGCGACCGTGCTCATGCTGGACATCAGCCACTCCATGATCCTCTACGGCGAGGACCGCTTCGGCCCGGCGAAGAAGGTGGCCCTCGCCCTGAGCCACCTGATCCGGACCCAGTACCCGGGGGACACCCTCCGCGTGGTCACGTTCGGGGACCGGGCGGAGGAGGTGCCGCTGTCGAGCATCGGGCGGGCGCAGGTCGGGCCGTACCATACGAACACGGCCGAAGGGCTGAAGCTGGCACGCCGTATCCTGCGGGCTCAGAAGAAGGACATGACGCAGATCATCATGATCACCGACGGGAAGCCGAGCGCGGTGACGCTCCACGACGGCCGGGTCTACAGGAACCCGGCGGGGCTCGACCCGTTCGTGCTGAAGGAGACGTTCCGGGAGGTGGCGGCGTGCCGCCGGAGCGGGATCCTGATCAACACGTTCATGCTGGCGCGTGACCCGGCGCTGATGCGGTTCGTGGCCAGGGTCGGCCAGATGGCCCGGGGCCGGGCCTATTTCACGAGCCCCATGACGCTCGGCCAGTACGTCATGCGGGACTTCCTCAAGCGGCGCACAGGGCGCGGCTGAACCTGTTCCCCGGCACCGACCGACCGTGGCAGCAGCGCTCACGCGAGTCCTGCGCAGCAAGAACATCTGCTGACCCCCACCCCGGCCGGTCCCGAGCTCAGGTTCCGACCCGCGCGCGGCGAGTGGACCCTTTTCGGCCCTACGATGGTAGCCTGCATCGTACCGCTAGACCTTACTGTCGAAGACGAACCGGTTAATGCCCGCATACCTCAGCGCCCGCGTACACCACGCCGGGCGCCGCGCTCGTGCGCGCGGCACCTCCGCCACCACCCTCCTGGCGGGAGCCGCGCTCCTGGCGGGACCGGCCCCGGCCGCCGCGCAGGCGGCGGACACGCTCCGCCCGGACACCGTGTACGACATCGAGCCGATCGCCGTTCGGGCGGTGCGACCCACGACCACCACCGGCGGGGTCAGCGCCATCACGGTCCGACTCGATTCCGTGCGGTTCCGCCCCGCGCCGCTCCTGGAGGACGTGCTGCGGGAGCTGCCGCTGGTCCAGGTCCGCACCAACAGCCGGGGCGAGGCGCAGCTGGCGCTGCGAGGCGCGGAAGAGCGCCAGATCGCGATCCTGCTGGACGGGGTCCCGCTGACTCTTGGCTGGGACCACCGGACCGACCTTTCCGTGGTCCCCATGACCGCGGCGCAGAGGATCCAGCTCGTTCGCGGCATGTCCAGCGTGCTCCACGGGCCCAACGTGCTGGGCGGCGTGGTGGAGGTCGGGCTCGGCTCCGTGCCAGTGGTCCGGACCGACCCGCTCCAAGTGGCCGCCGGCATCGATGACAATGGCGGCTACGCCCTCAGCGCCACGAGCAGCGCCGAGCTGGGCGGCGGCGGACACCGGCTGGTGGTCCGGGGGGGGCTCGGGCACCGGGAGCGCGACGGCCTCGAGGCTCCCGCCAACGCCCGCGCGCTCTACCCGGCGCTGGCCGGCGACGACTACCGCGTCAACAGCGACCTCGAGCTCACCGACGGCTTCTTCTCCGCCCGCTACACGCCCGACGGCCACGGCCGCGGCTGGCTCTCGGCCACCGTGTCCGGCTTCGACGCGCGCCGCGGCGTGCCGCCCGAGCTGAACGATGACGCGCCCCGGCTCTGGCGCTATCCGGGGGCCTCCCGGGTGGTGGCCATTGTCGCCGGGGGGCTGGACGCGATCGAGACAGGTGCGGGCACGGCGTCGCTCACCCTGAACCTGGGCCTCGACCTGGGGTCCACGCTCATCGAGGACTACCAGATGCCGGCCGACCCGGCGCTGGCCACCTCGGCCAACGACTTCTTCCGTACGGTGGCCGAGACGGAGAGCTCGGACGACCGAACGCTCACCGCACGCTTGAAGGCGAGCCAGGAGCTGGGGCCGGCCACGATCAGCGCCGCCGCCACGCTCGCCGACGTCAGCCACGACGAGGTGATCACGGTCGGGCTGGCCGACGGCGTCGGGACGGCGTTCCCGGGCGAGTACCGACAGCGGCTGTGGAGCCTGGCCGCCGAGACGGAGCTGCCATTCGAGCTCGGCGCAGGGTTCCTGACGGGCGGCCGCCTGAGTGCCGGACTCGCCTATGACGGCGCGGACGTACCCGAGCCCGGGCCGGAAGTCACGGCGGGCGGGCCCACCATGTCCGAATGGGGCGGCCGGGTCGGCCTCAGCGCCACCACGACCGGCGCTTCACTCCTCGTCCACGCCGCAGCCACCCGGCGCGGCCGGTTCCCGGCGCTCCGGGAGATGTACTCTTCCGCCCTCGGCAAGTTCGAGCCGAACCCCGACCTCCGGCCGGAGGTCCTCACCGCCCTCGAGCTGGGGTTCACCAGCCGGCTCGGCCGCTACGACGTGCAGATGGTGGGATTCCACCAGCGGCTGGACAACGCGATCGCCCGGGGCGCGCCGCCCGCGACCTCCGACGCGAAGTACATGCGGGTGAACCGCGATGAGATCCGGAGCACCGGACTGGAGCTCCTGGCCGGGTACACGGTGGGCCGGCTCACGGTCGAAGGCGAGGTCACGCTGCAGTCCGTCGAGGTGGTGGAGCCCGGGGGCGAGGGCGTCCGGGCCGAGTACGAGCCCGAGATCGCCGGCGGCCTCGGCGGCTCGCTGCCGCTCATCGCCGGGATCGAGGCGGCCGCCGAGGTCAAGTACTGGGGCGAGGAGTTCTGCTCCGCGCCCCTGCCCGGCCAGGAGGGCTACGAGACGCTCGAGCCCGGCACCCGGACGGACCTCCAGCTGGCGCGAACGTTCCGGCTGGGCCGCGGGATCGCCACGTTCCAGCGCCTCGGGCTCGAGGTCGCCGTCGACAACCTCAGCGACAGCACCGCCTACGACCAGTGCGGGCTGCCGCGGTCGGGACGCACGCTGCGCTTCCAGCTGCGGCTGAACTGACCGCCTGAGCCGGCCGGCCGGGGAGCGCGCGCATCGCGGGATGGAGAGCGCGGATCGCGGAGCGGGCGCGCGCGTCTTGAGAGGGCCGCGCGTCGCGGACAGCGCGACGAGTCAGCGTCGCGGGCGGCTTACGGCTCCCGCTCGACCCGCTCGTAGACCCAGGTGTAGCGGAACGGCTCCTCGAGCTTGTCGCTGTAGATGATCGTCTCCACGGCGACACGGCCGTCGTCCCGGAGCGTGTAGATCATCTGCTTCTCGCCATCCTCGGACTTGAAGTACTGGTCGATGACCCCGGGCTCCAGATCGGTCTTCACCTGCACGACCTCGCCATCCTCGCGGACGTAATCCATGTACTCGCCGCTGCGGAGGCTGACGATCCACGGCTCGTCCTCGTGCAACGAGATCCAGAGGCTGTCCCCCTGGTAGCGGAGATCGATCCGGTCGATGGGCTTGTTGGCCCCCTTCAGCCGGCGCTTGGCGATGCCGCGGACCAGGAAGCTCATGTGGTCTACCGCGTCGTCCAGGCGATCCTCGATCCGGTCACTGGCCTCGGGGACGAAGCGGTACAGGCCTTCCGGGATCGGGTCCTCGCCCGGGGCCTGGGCTGACAGCGGCGCGGCCACGGCCAGCGCCACGAGAGGGATGAACAGCCGGCGTAGCTTCAACACGATGGCCCTCGCTTGTCTCGGGGGTGGATCCTGTGGGGGGTTGAAGGTACCCGTACGCCCGCGACCCGCGCAGGTTCCTTTCGCCCGCACGTGTTGTCTTCCCCGTTCCACGTAGCCTGCCAGTCCGAGGCGCGCAAGGGTCCTGCTCGTCCGGCCGGACCCGGCAGGTCCCCGTCCGCTCCGTCGGGGACCGGCAGGCAGCCGTCTTGCGGTTGCGCTATATTGGTCGCCCGCAGTGCGGGCGGCGCCCGTGAGCGGGGGCGCGGCATGGACAATGTTGACAATCAGGGTGAGGGAATGGCCGATCGATTCGAGGACCTGGGTATTGCGCCGGAGCTGGTGGCGGGCGTGGAGGCCGTGGGGTGGGAAGTGCCCGGCGGGCTGCAGCGTGAGGCGCTACCGGTGATCCGGAGGGGGAACAACGTTGTGCTGCACGCGTCCGCCGGCAGCGGCGTGGTGGGAGCCTGGGGGCTCGGGGTCCTCGACCGGCTGATCGCGGAGGAGCCGGCCAGCGCGGCTTCGCCCCGGGTCCTCGTCCTGGTACCCGACAGCGACACGGCCAGCCTGACCGCCGACTCCCTCGCCGGTCTGGCCGAACCCGCCGGTGTGACCGTCCGCGCGCAGGACGCCGGCTGGGCCGACCGGCCGGTCGACATCCTGGTCCTCTCCCCCATGGCCGCCGCGGCGGCGGTGCGCGAGTCCACTCTCAAACTCGAGGGCGTGGTGGCGCTGGTGGTGGCTGGCGCCGACCAGCTCGAGGCGACCGGCCAGTGGGAGGACCTGGAGACGATGGCCGATATCGCCCCCGCCGGCGCCCAGCGCGTCCTGGTGACGGGCACGCTCGGCGGTCGCATCGACGGCTTCGCGGAACGGCACGTCCGCAAGGCCATGACGATCCCGCCGCGACCCGCGCTCGAGGAGACCGCCAGCACCACGGGCTCGCTCCGCTATCGCGTGGTCCCGGAGCACGGCAAGGTGCCGGCGCTGGCGGCGCTGGTGCCGTCGGTGGACGCGCCGGAAGTCGCCGTGGTCTGCCGGACGCGCGATCGGGCGGACACCCTCGAGCGGGCGCTGGCGGCGCGAGGAGTCCTCCGCCCCGACGGAAGCGGCCTCCGGATCCTGGTGCTCCCTCACAACGAGGCGGACCAGCGTTCGACGAAGGCC
>JBKGZE010000200.1:0-5064 GCA_046545735.1 Gemmatimonadota bacterium
ACGTATCGGGGCGCCGGATCCGATCCCGGCCTCTTCCCGGCCCGCTCCATGACCGCCGCCGCCGCCGTACCGATCGCGTGGCAGTCCACCAGCGACGCGATCAGCCCCCCGTACACGTACCCGGGGATGGCCACGTGGTACGGACGCGGGCTGAACCGCGCCGTTCCCACACCAGCCGACCAGATCGTGCGGATGTGAAGCCCCTCCTCGTTCAAACGGCCGCAGCCATAGCAGTGGGCGACGTCGTCGGGATAATGATCCTGCACCGCGGAATCGGACATGGGACGCGGGGGTTCGAGGGTCCGCCGTCGGACGACCGGTCACCGACGATATGGGCGCCCGCTGCAGGATCGTCAAGGGACCCGGCCCCCGCACTCCCGAACGGAGGAGGGGCGTCACGGTACTCCGCGACACCCCTCTACTCCACCCTGCCAAGGCGAGTATGTACTGCAAGCCGCTCGCGCGGCATATGTGCGATCGGTTCAACGACCAATCGCCTCAACGCTAACTGCGGTGGTGGCCGGGCGGTGTCAGGAAAACGCCGCAACGGGATGTAGGCGGTTCCACCCCACCGGGCGCACGCAGCGTCCACGCCTCCGCCACGCCTGCCCCTGCTCCCTGTCCACGATCCAGACCCGGCGACCGTCCTATTCCGTGGACAACCCGGCGGTCTTCGCGGCCACCCGCACACGCGGCCAAAGACCCATAACCTGTTGTTGCCCAGCTGTTTATGAGTGCACTGCCGGGTTTGGCACGTCGCCTGCCCCGGTACCCGGCTGGTCACAGGCGGGCCAGCTACGGAAGAGGAGGACGTATGAAGCAACTCGCGATGGGCGTGGTGGGTGCGGCCGTACTGGCGCTGGCCGTGCCGACGACCGCCGAAGGCCAGGAGGCCGGCTGGTGGGAGTGGGCGCTGGGAGAAGTGGCCGGGGTGCGGGCGGACGCCGTCCTGGACCGGGACCGGGGGAAGATCGGCGACCGCAGGCGGCCGAGCGAACGGGACGACGAGGCGAGGCGCGGAGGGACGCTCAGCGACATCATCCTGGGGCGCACCGGGGAAACCCGACGGGGTGATCGTGGAGACCGGCGTGACCGGGACGACCGGTACGAGGACCGCCGAGGAGCGGACCGGGGCCCGAAGTTCTGTCGGACCGGCGAAGGCCATCCTGTGTTCGGGCGGTCGTGGTGCCGGGACAAAGGGTTCGGCGACTACGGACGGGGCGGTGTGGTCTGGCGGGACCGGGGCTGGGAGGACATCATTTTGGGCGCGCCGCGGGACCGGGAGCGCCGGAGTGGCGTGGTGAACCGGGGGGGCCTGATCGACATCCTTGGAGACGTGGTGCTCGGCCGGCTGGAAGGGGAGCGGCGGCGGATCGGCGGCGGTGCTCCTCTGGAGGGGCGCTGGCTGCAGCTTCCGAACGGCGGGCGGGTCCTGCAGGTGCGCTCCGGCGCGCTGCCGATCGCCGAGCTCAGCGATCTGGACGGCGATGGCAGGGTGGACGCGGCGCTGGTGCCGCGCCGGTAGCCCCGCGCCAGCCCCGAGGCGAAGGCCCCCGCGACTGCACGTCGTGGGGGCCTCTCTTCAGGTGGTCGGCACACGCGGAGCGGCCCGACGGGCTCACGCGGCGACGGGCCAGTCGTCCATGATCCGGGCCCACTCGGCCGCGAGGCGTTCGGGCGCCCGCTCCACGGATTCCCGGGGCAGCTCCAGCTCGTGATAGCCGTGGAGCGACGCGATCTCCGCGTGGCCCAGCGCGGTTTCCAGCCGGGTGAGCACGCGGTGGGTGGCGGCGGAGGTGCCGAACTCCTCCTTCAGGTCGTCACGGAGGGCTCGCCGCAGGAGCAGGAATTCCTGGTGCACGACGCTGTCCCGGTGCCCGTCGGCGCGGCGGTCGCGGCCGTGGCGCATCGCCGTGTCGACGAAGTGCCGGGCAACCTCCCCGGAGCACCGGCTCCGCAGCGCCGCATCCGCCACGGCCCGGACCAGCGCCTCCAGGTGGTCCGCATCCACGTGGTCCATCGACCACCACGGCTCGCGGTTGATGATCTCGTCCCACCGGGTCAGTACCCGCCGGACGATCTGCGGGGCGTCCTCCTTGAGGACCGTTCGCATGGACTCCACCGGGCTCGCCTCCTCGGTTCCTCACTCCGTACCCGTTCGGGCTCTACCGAATGCATCCCCCGTGCCGAGCCGCGCGGGCCTGCGCCGCACGCATCGCCCGGCGCCACCTATCCGGCGGCGACAAGCCCTTCCGCGCGACGCCGCGTCACGTCGTCGCGCAGACCTGGCTGACGCCAGCGGAACAGCGTCGCGGCCACCAGGGCGATGACACCGCCGATCATCACGGTGGCCTGCGCACCCAGTCGCTCGGCTACCCAGCCGGCATAGAGGCTGCCCAGCGGCAGCGTGCCGAGAAAGGCCATGGTGTAGAGGCTCATGATCCGACCGCGCATCCGGTCGCGGACCACCGACTGGAGATAGGTGTTCGACGAAGCCGACTGCACCATCAGCCCGAACCCAGCCACCATGAGCACCGGCACGGAGACCACGAGCGAGGACGACGCGCCGAACGCGATCAGGCCCGCGCCGAAAAGCGCGGCGGCGGCCCCGATCAGTGGCCGGAGCCCGCTCGCGGTGGGACGAGCCGCGAGGAAGAACGCGCCCGCCAGGGCTCCTACACCCTGCGAAGCCGTGAGGAAGCCGAGCGTGCCGGGTCCGCCGCCCAGAACGTCGCTCGCGAAGATCGGCATCAGGACGGCGAACGGCACGGCGAAGAAGCTGGAGACCGAGACCAGCAGGAGCACGGCCCGGATCGCCGGGGAGCGCCAGGCGAAGCCGAACCCCTCTCGCAGGTTCTCCAGCACCCCCGTCCCGCCACCAGCTCCCTCCGCCGGGGCCACCCGCATGCGCAGCAGGGCCGCCAGCATGGCGAAATAGGTGATCGCGTTCAGCGCGAACACCCAGCCTTCCCCGATCGCCGCGATCAGGACGCCGGCGATCGACGGGCCGACGAGCCGGGCCATGTTGAAGACGCTGGAGTTGAGCGCGATCGCGTTGCCCAGGTCGTCCCGGTGGTCGATCAGGTGGACGAAGAGCGATTGCCTCGCCGGGATGTCGAAGGAGTCGACCACGCCCAGAAACGTCGCGAGCCCCACGACGTGCCAGACCTCGACGGCGTCCCAGAGGACCAGCGTCGCCAGGACCAGGGCCTGGACCATGCTGAGCGTCTGAGTCACGTACAGGATCCGGCGCCGGTCCCACCGGTCGGCCGCCACGCCGGCGAACGGCGCCAGCAGGAGCGTCGGGATGCGACCGGCGAAGCCCACCAGCCCCAGAACCAGCGCCGAGCCGGTCAGGCGGTAGACCAGCCAGGCCATGGCGATCCGCTGCATCCACGTGCCGACCAGCGACAGCCCCTGCCCCGTGAAGTAGAGCCGGAAGTTCCGAGCGCGCAGCGATCGCGTGGCACGCGACACGGACGCCCCTACCCCCTGCCGCACCGCCACACCCGCGCTAACCGGCCCGCGCCCCTCGCCACGCCCCCAACCGAGCTCCCATGAGCGCCAACACCAGCACCGCAGCCAGAGCCATGAGCCCGGAGAAGATCTGCGACAGCGTGAGCCCCTGCCAGACCGTCACCTCGTCCCTCACGAACATGAGCATGAACCGGATCGCACCGTACAGCCCCACGAACAACCACGTGATCAGACCCGGCGGCAGCGGACGGCGCCCCAGATACGCCAGAAGCCCCGCGATGCCGAAATTCTTCGCCATCTCGTACAGCTGCGTCGGGTGTCGACACCCCTGCGGCGGATTCGCCAGGTGCGTGCTCTGCGTGTAATCCACACACAGGAAACCCTCGTACGGCGTCCCCCACATCTCCGCGTTGATGAAGTTGCCGATCCGGCCCAGCCCCAACGCGATCGCCACCGGCACCGCCAGACGGTCCGTGACGGCGTAGATCGAGATCCCCTCCTGACGCGCGAACACCGCGATCGCCAGCAGCGCCCCCGTCAGACCCCCATGAAACGACAGGCCACCCCGCCAGACCGCGATCCACGCCAGCGGATCGAACCCGTAGTCGCTGAATTCGAACACGAACACATGGAAGAATCGTGCGCCCAGCAGCACCCCGATTACCGTGTACGACAGGAATCGATCCGCGGCCTCCCGTGTCACGCCCCCGAGCTCTCCGCGCTCCCCCGCCCGGATCAGCGCACGGTACGCCAGCAGGAACCCGATCAGGTACGGGAGCGAGTACCAGCGCAGCCCAACATCGCCGTTGATGCGAAGAAGGAACGGATCCAGATCATGAATGATTCGCACTCGCCCACCTCCCCGGGACTCCTCACCTCCCGGCGGGCCCGGGAAGTGTGCATATGCACAGATTGGGCGCCGCGAGGGTCGCTGTCAACCCGGGACGCGGCCCGGTGAGCCGGCGTCGCTCCCGTCGCGGAACCCTGCGCGGAGGCGGGGGTGAGCGGCGATGAGGTAGGCGGCCATGGCGAAGGCGGCCAGAGAGGAGGCGGCCACGACGAGCCAGAGCGGGATGGCCGCGCGGACGGGCGGGTCGAACCAGATCGGGAGTCCGAAAACGTGGGCCATGACCAGGAGGAAGACGGTGCCCACGAGGTACCAGCCCTGGGGAATGCGCTCTGCCAGTCGGGTCAGCCATGCCATGAGGGCGCCTACGATCAGGAAGGCGAGGAGGTGCAGGCCGTTGTATGCGAGGACGGGCCCGGCCGTGATGGTCAGGTCGGCGGGGTCGTCGAGGCCGTAGAAGAGGTCGGCGCCGAGCAGGGCGGCCGTGTAGAAGATGGACCGTCCCTGGAGGAGGTTGAGGAGCGCGAAGAAGGCGGCGACGGTGGCGTAGCCGATCAGCCCTGCCACGAGCCCATCGATCATGAATCGTTGCGCGCGTGAGCCGTCCATGGGTCCAAGATAATCCGGCCCGCCCCGTTACGCGACGACGCGGTTGCGTCCCCGCTGCTTGGCCCGATACAGGGTCGGACCCCAGGCCTCCTCACGGCGCCACCCCCAGCTCTTCGAGCTCTCCCAGGTCC
>JBKGZE010000201.1:0-5047 GCA_046545735.1 Gemmatimonadota bacterium
GAGGAGCACCTGCCGGAGGAGCCCGCGGAGGGGCCGGAAGCGCCGCAGGAGCCCCGCCGGACCCACGTGGACGAGTAGGGGAGGCCGCCGTGCAGCGCTTCCTGTACCTGCTCGTGCTGGCCACCGGTTCCGTGGGACTGGGCGCCTGCGACTTCGTCGGCGACGTGATCGAGTTCGGCTTCTGGGTGGCCCTCGTCCTGATCGTGGTCATCACGGTGGTGGTCTGGCTGTTCATCCGGGCGGTACGACGCGAACGCTGA
Organism: Gemmatimonadota bacterium; assembly: GCA_046545735.1. Lineage (GTDB taxonomy): Bacteria > Gemmatimonadota > Gemmatimonadetes > Longimicrobiales > RSA9 > JAWVYT01. The sequence continues at coordinate 261 of JBKGZE010000201.1, forward strand.
CCACCGCCCGCGCGAGCGCCTACCCGGTGTGGATGACGGTCAGCAGGAACGCGGCGCCGTCCGCCGACCGGACGCTGTGGGAGATGGCGCCATCCACCGCCAGGAGCTCTCCCGGGGCGACCGCGTGGGTATCTTCGCCCACGATCACCTCGACCTGCCCGCGCAGCGCCTGAATCGTGATCGGTCCCGGGGCGTCGTGCTCGGGGATTCCGCCGCCCGGGCCGAGGACGATGAGCGTGACCCGCAGCGGACCCTCCTTCAGCAGTGTCCGGCTGCTGCGCCCGTCGCGCTCGATTGTTTCCGGGTGCGTGGCCTCTTTCTCCTCTTCCCTGAGGTCGAAGTGGAGGATATCGGCCTTCAGCGGTCGATCGATGGATGGCATGGTGGGTCTCCGGTGACGGGTTCGCGTAGGACGGATCCCGAGGCGCAAGGAGCGTGCGCGGGGGCCGGATCGTGGCCGCGCGCCGCTCGTCCGGAGGGACGGGAACGGCTCACGGCTTTACACGGGGCGCCCTGCCGGTGCACCTTGCTGAACCGCCGAAGGCAAACCGAGCACAGGAACCGGAGCATCACCGTGTCACGCGCGCCGTCCGCCCCCGCCTCCCGCACGGGCCGGGGCCATCCCGCAGGCCACCCCGGATCGATCGAGCATGTCCCCACGCGTCGCCGGCGACGGCTGGCCGCGGCGATCCCGCTGGCCCTCGGCCTGCTCGCCGGACCCGGCGCACTCTTGCCGGCGAGCGCGCAGGCCGGCGACGCCACGCCGGAGCCGGCCCTGCTGGACGCGCTCGAGTACCGCATGATCGGGCCCTACCGCGGCGGTCGGGTCACGGCGGTGGACGGCGTTCCCGGGTCGCCGATGACGTTCTACATGGGGTCGACCGGCGGCGGTGTGTGGCGAACCGATGACGCCGGCGAGAGCTGGTCGAACGTGAGCGACGAGTATTTCGACGTCGCCTCGATCGGGGCCGTCGAGGTGGCGGACGCGGATGCGAGCGTCGTCTACGTGGGGACGGGCTCCGCGTGCATCCGCGGGAACATCTCCACCGGACGCGGCGTGTACCGGAGCCGCGACGGCGGCAGGACGTGGGCGTTCGCGGGGCTGCCGGAGGCCGGGCTGATCGGGAACGTGGTGACGGACCCCAGGGACCCGGACGTGGTCTTCGTCGCGGCTCTCGGCCACCCGTTCGGTCGCAACCCCGAGCGCGGGGTCTACCGGAGCCGCGACGGCGGGGACTCGTGGGAGCAGGTGCTCTTCGTCAGCGACTCGACGGGCGCCGTCGACCTCGTCATCGACCCGGTCAACCCACGGATCGTGTACGCGGCGATGTGGCGCGCGGAGCGCAAGCCCTGGACGCTGATCGACGGCGCCGAGGAGGGCGGGATCTACCGCTCGCGGGATGGCGGCGACACGTGGGAGAAGCTGACGAACGGCCTCCCGGACGGGCCGGTGGGGCGGATCGGGCTGAGCCTCTCCGCCAGCCGACCGGACCGGGTCTGGGCGCTGGTCACGGCCGAGCCCGGAGGCGGCGTCTTCCGGAGCGACGACGGCGGCGACAGCTGGACGCGCACCAGCGCCGACCGCGACCTGCGCGGCCGCGGCTGGTACTACGCGCACATCACCGCGGACCCGACGGACCCGAACACGGTGTACGTGGAGAACGCCGGCTTCTTCCGCTCGATCGACGGAGGCCAGACGTTCGACCGGGTGCCCGTGCCCCACGGCGACGTCCACGACCTGTGGATCAACCCGGACGACCCGGAGGTCATGGTGGTCGCGAACGATGGCGGCGCGCAGGTGAGCCTGACCGGCGGCCGCACGTGGTCGACCATGCACAACCAGCCGACGGCCGAGATGTACCGGGTGGAGGTGGACAACCAGTGGCCCTACCGGGTCTACGGCGCGCAGCAGGACAACTCGACCATCAGCGTGCCGAGCGCGAGCGTCGGGGCCCTGACGCCCGAGGGCGAGTGGTACGCCGTGGCGGGTGCGGAGAGCGGGCACATCGCCGTGCACCCGGAGAACCCCGACCTGGTCTACAGCGGCAACTACATCGGGCGGATCGACCGCTACGATCACCGAACCCGCCGCAGCCGGAACGTGATCCTCTACCCGCAGATGCAGGACGGCGTGGCGCCGAAGGACCTGAAGTACCGGTTCCAGTGGAACGCCCCCATCGTCATCAGCGTCCACGACCCGGAGGTGGTCTACCACACCTCCAACTACGTGCACCGGACCCGCGACGGCGGGATGACCTGGGAGACGATCAGCCCGGACCTCACCACGGACCAGGAGTGGCAGCAGGAGATTCCCGGCGGACCGATCCAGCATGACCACACCGGCGTGGAGGTCTACAACACCATCTTCGCGTTCGCCGAGTCCGCGCTCACGGCCGGCGAGCTGTGGGCGGGGAGCGACGACGGGCTCGTCCACGTCAGTCGCGACCACGGGGGCTCGTGGGCCGACGTCACGCCCCGCGGCATGCCCGAGGGCGGCACGGTGAACGTGATCGAGCCGTCGTCGCACCGGCCGGGGCGGGCGTACATGGCCGTCTACCGCTACCGCGAGGACGACTGGCGGCCCTACATCTTCCGTACCGACGACTGGGGCCGCCGCTGGCGGCTCCTCACCGACGGCGAGAACGGGATCCCGGCCGACCACCCGGTGCGCGTGGTCCGCGAGGACCCTGTCCGCGAGGGCCTGCTCTACGCCGGGACCGAGTTCGGCCTCTTCGTCTCCTTCGACGACGGCGAGCGGTGGCGGTCGTTCCGGCAGAACCTGCCCGCCACGCCCGTCACGGATTTGGTCGTGCACCGCGGGGACCTGGTGGTGGCGACGCAGGGGCGCAGCTTCTGGATCCTCGACGACCTCTCGGTGCTCCGGCAGCTGGATGCCGGCAGCGCCGAGGCCATCGGGCAGGGCGGGATCCACCTGTTCGAGCCCCGGGACCACTACCAGCTCAACCTGCGTGGGTTCCGGGGCGATCGGGCGCCGGAAGGACCGCCCGCCGGCGCGATCATCCACTTCACCGCGGCCGGGGACCAGGAGGTCCGCCTGGAGATCGTGAACGACGCGGGCGAGCCGGTGCGGGTCTGGTCGACGGAGGCGGGGTCGGGCTCGGGCGCGGGCTCGGCTCGCGCGGCCTCGCACGGGCACTCGCACGGGCATGCCGCTGCGCCGGGGGTGTGGACGAGGGAGGTGGAGGATCTGGAGGTGCGGGACGGGATCAACCGCTTCGTCTGGGACCTGAAGGTGCCAGGGCCGGAGATCGTGGAGGGCGCGATCATGTCGCTCGGGTACACGGGCGGGGCGTGGGCGCCGCCCGGGTCGTACACGGTGCGCCTCCGCTCCGGCGAGGACCTCCGGGAGGAGCGGCTGGTGTTGCGCCCGGACCCCCGGATGCCGGACGTGGACGTATCCGGACTGGAAGAGACGTTCCGGCTCGCGCTGGCGGTCCGGGACAAGGTGACGGAGGTCCACGACGCGATCGCGCGGCTCCGCTCGGTGCGGGAGCAGGTGACGGAGATCGCCGGACGGGTGGCGGCCGAGCGGGACGGCGATTGGGTCGCCGCCGTACGGGAACACGCAGACACCATCGCTGCGCGGCTCTCCCGGTTGGAGGAAGAGCTGATCCAGACGCGCAACGTCGCGGGCCAGGACCCGCTCAACTTCCCCCCGAAGCTGGACAACCAGCTGGTCTACCTGTACGGCCACGTGAACGAGGCGTACGGTCCGCCGACGGAAGGGGCCTACGAGCGCTGGCGGGATCTGCAGGGGGAGGTCGATCCTTTCCTCGGTCGCCTGGGTGCCATCCTGGAGACCGAGATCCCCGCGTTCGACGCCGGCCTCCGGGAGCACGGGGTCGACGGAGTCATCGTGCCCCGCTGAGGCTCTACCCGGGCACCCTCGCTGCGTCGGAGCGCTCCGTCCGGGCCGGCTCTCGCGGCGTCACCGGGAGCACGACCTCGAAGGTGGAGCCATCCCCGGGCACGCTCTCGAGGGTGACCCTGCCCCCCATGGCGTCCACGAGCGTCCGGACGACCCACAGGCCGATGCCCATCCCGGCCTCGGTGCGGACCGTGCTGGCCCCGGCCTGCCAGAAGCGACGGAAGACCTGTTTCTGCTCCTCTTCGGTTATGCCGATCCCGGTGTCGGTCACGCGCACCACGAACGTGTCCTCGACCCGTTCGACCTCCACGCCGATATGCCCCTCGTCGGTGAATTTGATGGCGTTCACGAGGAGGTTGAGCAGGACCTGGCGCACCTTTCGCCGGTCGGTGACCACCTGGATCCCGCTGGAGGGGAGGTTCAGCCGGAGCTCGAGACCCGCGTCCTCCGCCCTGCGACGGATCAGCTCGACCACCTCGCGCACGAACGCCACGATGTCGAACGGCTCTGCATCGAGCCGCTCGTCGAATTCCGCCCGCGAGGCTTCGATGATCTGTTCGATGAGCGAGAGCAGGTGGCCGGCCGCGTCCTGGATCCGGTCGACATGGCCTCTGAGCCCCTCCGGCAGCGTCTGCGGAACGCCGGATTCGAGGAGGTCGGCGTAGCCGAGGATCGAGTTGAGCGGTGTGCGCAGCTCGTGGGAAACGGAGGCCAGGAAGACCGACTTCGCCTCGCTCTCCGACCGCGCCTCCTGCGCGTGCGCCTGCTCACGCAGCGCGGTCACGAGCAGGGCCTCGTTCACCTCCCGGAGGGTATCGGCCAGCCGCTTCTCGCCCCCGGCGGAGCCGTTGCGGGGTGCGTCCGCCGTGAGGAGGATCCCGACCTGTTCCCGCTCGCC
>JBKGZE010000202.1:0-5032 GCA_046545735.1 Gemmatimonadota bacterium
GCTTCGTGCTGATCGCGCTGCTGGGTCGGCCCGTGGGCTTGGTGCCGTGGGTGGCCCTCGGGGCCGAGGGCGTGGCCTCGGGCGTGGCGTGGCAGATCGGGATGATCGCGGTGGCCGCCGCGATCTGGGTCGGGGCCCGCATGCTCCCGGCCCCGGCCGCCGGCGCCGCCGCCGCGGAACGGGACTGAAGGGGCGATCGCACCCGACGCGCCCGGGCCCCTACTTCCCCATCCGCCGCTTCAGCTCGGCCAGCCGCTCGTCGGCCGCCCGGCTGCGGTCCGCATCTTCCAGGTTCCGGAACTCGGCTTCCGAGGGGTGCCGATTCAGATCGTCGAGCTCCGGGCGCGGGGCCGTGACCCCGCGCGCCTGGAGCGCCCGCTCCATGTCCGAGAGGTCGCGTCGACAGAGGCCGCGCTCCGCCTCCAGCGCCTCGAGCTTCCGCTGGAGCACGCCCGCCCGTTCCTGGTGCCGGTCCCGGTACTCGGCCGCGATCCGGGCCGTCTCGGCATCGCCGATGTCGCGCGCCATCCGTTCCCGGCGGACGCAGACGTCCACCTGCTCCCGCTCGTGGGCCAGGCGCTGCCGGGTGTCGCCGATGGCGCCATCGAGCTCGGCGAGCTGGGTCCGGGCGCGCGCCACCTCCTGGTAGACGCCGCGGGCCTTCCCCTCCGGGTCCACGGCCTCCAGCTCCTCCCAGAAGTTGTCCACGGCCTGCCGCCAGGCTCGCTTGAAATCGTCGAAAACGCCCAAGGGATCAGAGCCCGAGCCAGTAGTTGACCTTGACGATGAACACGTTGTCCGGGTGCAGGGCGACCATGTCGCCGCCGTCCCGGGCCAGGTCGAAATCGCCGAAGCTGCGGTAGTCCGACCGGCGCTGCTGCCAGACCACGAACATGGTGGAGCCCGGCCGGTATTCCCAGCGCAGCACCGCGTTCCCCCGGAGCGAGACCAGGTTGAAGTCACGGTCGTTGAAGGCGTAGTCCGCGCCATCGCCGTCGAAATCGACGTAGCGCGTGCCGTCATCCACGCAGGTGGCGCCGCCGGCGCAGCCGTCGACAACGCCATCGCCGTCCAGGTCCAGCGCGGTGCCGGGCTCCAGGACGTGGAAGTCGAAGCTCTCGGCCACCGCCAGCTGCTTGTACGCGGTGTAGCGCCCCGTCTCGATCAGCGGCTGGGCGAACAGCTGGAGCGTGAGCGACGGCGTGAACGTGACGTTGAGCCGCGTCTCGAGCGAGAGCGAAGTGCGATCGAGCTCACCGAAGAGGTAGCGGCGGCCGTAGGTGGGCCCGAAGGCGTCGTCGTCGAAGGCGGCGACGTACTGGTCCTCGCTACGGCTGGTGGAGGCCGACGGCTCCAGCCGCAGCTCCCACCCGGGCGACGGCCGGAGGGTCATCCCCAGCCCGCCGCGCAGCGAGTGACCGCCGTCGCCGGCGTGGTGGTTGAGGGAGGCGTCGAAGACGACCCCTTCCCGGCGGTCGGTGTGGAGCCGCAGGTCGGCCCCGACGCGGGCGGGGCTGACCATGAGGGGCCCGCCACGGGTGGCGCCGTCGTCGAGGTACTCGGGGTGGTAGTTGAACCCCAGGGACCCGCCCCAGAAGCTGTTCAGGGTGCCGCGGGCGTTCAGCATCAGGGCGCCACCCTTGTGCGCGTGGCCCCAGGAGTCCAGCGAGAAGGCGTCATCGAGCGCCCGGTGTCGCCAGTTCTGGTAGGTCCAGGCGGTGAGGGCGTAGCTGCGCAGGAGCGGGCCGGGCTCGATCTCCCGGTAGCTGACCCGCATGCCCGCGTCCAGCTGCTCGCTCGAGCGGGAGTAGCCCAACTCGTTGATCTCGAACCCCGGCGTCACCTCGCCGGCCCAGACGGAACCGGTCCAGTGCTCGCCGCTCCGACGCTCGAACTGGAGTCGCCACTGGGCGCCGGCCATGGACGTGGCCGTCGAGTCCACCTCGAAGTCGGAGTCGGGCCGCTGGTAGTAATGGTTGCTCGATCTCTGGATCCGGACCAGCGACTCCGGCTCGCCGCGTACGGAGCTCCCGGCCCAGAACCCCTCCAGCGCCCACTCGCGGTCTCCCCACATGTGCTCGAAGTCCACGCCCACGCTGTACGCGTCGGACGGCAGGAAGTCGAACGAGGCGTCCGCGGGCAGGTCCCGGCGCAGCCCGGTGACGATCCCGCCCACGGCGGTGTTCCCCTCCCGCAGGTCCTGCTGCACCCGGGCCACGCCCACGTAGGTGCGCGGCTCGGCCAGGTAGGTGCCCGTGCTGTCGCCGGCCGCGGTGGTGAAGAACGCGTCCGCCTCTTCGGCCGAGGTGACGGCCGCCAGGGCGCCCAGGGACAGCCCGCCCGCCGTGCGTCCGGTGAGCTTGCCGGCGCCCAGGATCGTGCTCTGGTCGGGGACCCTGGTGTGCTCGGCGCCCGCTGGGGCATAGCCCCGGGGCTCTCGCCCGATGCGTCGGCTGTAGAACAGGGTGTTGCGGTGGCCGGAGAGGGAGAAGTCCAGAATGCGGGCGTCCTCGACGAAGAACGGCCGCTTCTCCGGGAAGAAGGTCTCGAACGCCGAGAGGTTGATCACGGCGGGGTCGAGCTCGACCTGGCCGAAATCCGGGTTGACGGTGGCGTCCAGGGTGAAGGCGCTTCCGAGCCCGTAGCGCAGGTCGAAGCCCGCCTGGGCCGATGCCTCCCGTCCATCGAAGTACGGGTCGCCGGGCTCCGCGGGGCCGGTGCGGCCCTGCGCGAGCGCGTACGGCCGCACCTCGATCCGCTTGAGGCCGGCGGGGACCCGCACCCCGGTCATGGGGTGGAAGAAACTGACCTTGCCGTGGCGGTCCCGCGGGATGAGAGAATAATAGGAGCGCTCCCCGGCGGTCACCCGCCAGCGAACGAAGTTGACCCCCCACGTCTGGGGGCCAGCGCCCGGCTCGTAGCGGATCTGCGACCACGGGATCCGCATCTCGGCGGTCCAGCCCCGGCCGTCGATGGCGACATCCGATTCCCAGACCGCGTCCCAGGAGTCGTCCTCCTGGTTGTCCTCGAACAGGTACCCGTCACTCTGGACGCCCGCGGCCGTGACCCGGAACCGATAGCCGGTACGACGATCGAGGTTGGTGTCGAACATCACCTCGAAGTAGTCGGCCTGACCGGTCTCGTCCCGACGCACGAGCTGGCGCGCGATGGCGCCGGGGTCAGGCTCGTGGAGGCGGGCGCCGATGTAGATGGCCTGGTCGTCGAAGAGGATCCGAACCTCCGTCCGCTGCTCCGGCTCCCCACCCTGGACCGGCTCCCCCTGCACGAAATCGGTAATCGGGTCCACATCGGCCCAGCCGTCGTCATCGAGGACGCCGTCGATCCGGATCCCGCCGCCCCGCTCCTCGATGCGCAGCGCTCCGGCGAGCTCGCCGCTTCCGCCGCCGTGCCCGCCCGCCGGCGCGGCCCGCTGCGCCGCGACGGCCGTCCCGGTCGAAAGGAACAGGACCAGAGCACCCACCACTGCCCGCGTGTCTCGACTCATCCGCGCCATCTGATGCAATCGCTGATTCGCTCCCGGCCCCGGCCGGGCCGCCCATTATGGGACGCGTCGCCCCCCGCGTTTGTTGTAGTGTCGGCCGCTCCTCGCACCGGCTTCAACGTCACCAGGCGATGCTGCCTTCCTGGCTCGTGTCGATGTCCTCCGGGTCCTCGGTCTTGAAGAGGTAGGCTTCCATGTTCCGGGTCAGGAACTGGCGCGCCTGCGGCTGCCGAACGTCCAGGCCATAATGGTTGATCAGCGCCTGCTGGTACTGCAGCCACTCGTCCCAGCACGCCCGGTCTATGGACGCGAACACGCGCTCGCCGAGCTCGTTCCGGAGCGGCGGCTTCGGCAGCTGCTCACCGCGTTCGCCGCACCGCACACATTGGATCTCCGCCATCTGTCGTCCCTCCACATAACTTGTGGGAACCATGCCGACCCGGGCATATTCCCGCTCATATTCGCCTCTGCGGCCCCGCCGCGGGCACAAGGTACGCTCACCACGAACGCTGTCTACCCCTCCCCCGGGGCAGTGGTCCCGCAGGTCCGGATGAGAGATACACGCGAAGCGGAGATCAAGGCGCGCGCCGTGGCCCTGGCCACCGGCGGCCTCGCCACGGCACTGCTCCCGAGCGGCGTTCCGGAACCGGCCCGGTGACCGCCACGGAGCCGGCCCTGCGGTCGCTGGACCCTCGCGCCGTCACCCTCTGGCGGCTGTCACTGGGCATCCGTGGCGTGGTCCTGACCGTGGGCGCGCTGCTGACCGAGCTGCTCGTGGTCCAACTGCCCGTCCCGGCGGGGACGGTGGCCGCCGCGGTGGCCGTCGCTTTCGGCGTGGCCACGGCGGTGATCCCGTCGCTGCGGTACCGGTCGTGGGGGTTCGCTCTCGGGGACGAGCACGTGTACCTGCGTCACGGGATCCTCTTCCGGACGACCAGCATCGTGCCGTACGCGCGGATTCAGCACGTGGACACGCGCCATGGCCCCATCGACCGGTGGCTGGGCCTCGCCTCGCTGGTGGTCTTCACCGCCGGCACCCGCGGCGCCATGCTCACCATCCCGGCGCTGGCGGGGGAGGAGGCGGAAGAGATGCGGGACCGGCTGGCGGCGCTGAGCGGGGCCGGCGATGCCGTCTGACGGGGAGCGGCTCCACGGCTTCACGGTGGTCTCGCGGGCGCTCACGCTGGCCCGGCAGCTGCTCCTCCCCGCCATCCTGGGCGGCGCGTCCGTCGGCAACGATTTCGCCACCACCATCCAGTGGATCGCCATCATCCTGGCCATCCCCTCCATCGCGCTGGCGTTCGCACAGTGGCTGGTTTTCCGCTACCGCGTGGTGGACGACGACCTGGTCATCGACAGCGGCCTCCTCTCCCGCCGGCGTCGCGTGATCCCCCTCGCGCGTCTCCAGAACATCGACCTCGAGCAGACCGCGCTCGAGCGGCTGGCCGGCGTGGCGCAGCTCCGGATGGAGACGGCATCGGGGGGCGGCGAGACGGAGGCCTCCCTCGCCGTGCTCTCGCTGGTGGACGC
>JBKGZE010000203.1:0-5017 GCA_046545735.1 Gemmatimonadota bacterium
CTCTAGCGGCTCAGCGGACGGTCTCGTCCGCGTCCGCCTCGCGGGCCACGAGGCGCCCGGTGATCAGCTCCTCCACGATGCGGTCGGCGTCGTAGACGTCGTCGAGCGCCTCGGTGATGGCGCGCACGTCCACCATGATGTTGCGCCCCTGCTCGGGCAGGTAGATGAAGTCGCGGCTGAGCCCCTCGATGTTCCGGTCGAAGTTGAGCCCCACCATCTCCAGGTCCGGCGTGATGGCCGGCGAGCCCGAGTTGCCGCCGTAGGTGTCGGCGGTGGAGATGAAGTTGAGCGGTGTGTCCAGGTCGAGCTCCGACGGGGCGGGCAGCCACCGGTCCGGCAGGTCCCAGTCGGATCCGGGGCCGTACGAGTGATAGTGGTCGTACAGCCCGAAGAAGGTCGTGTAGACCGGGGCCACCGTGCCGTTGTACTCGTACGGCCGGACCACGCCGTCCGTGATCCGCGGCGACGACGTGGCGTCCGGCGGCACGTCCGTCCCGTAGACCTCGAACCGGGCCCGGCCCAGCTCCGCGGCGAGCTCCTGCTCGGCCGATTCCAGCCGGCTCCACTCCTCGCTGAATGCGCGGAACTCGGGGAGCACCTCCCGGGCGAGGCGTACGGCCAGGTCCTGGCCCAGCCCCGGGTCCTCGACCGCCTGGACCGCGCCCGCCTGGTCAGCAAGCACGCTCGCTTCCAGCAGCGCCGTGGCCGCCCTCTCCGGCGTCATCCCCTGCAGCCCGGTGCGCACGATCCCGCTCTCCTCGCCCAGGTACCGGAGGAAGTCGCCGAGCTGCAGCGCGAGCATGGAGTGCTCGAGCATGTCCGGCAGGTCCTCGATGGCCGCCAGCCGCTCGGCCAGCTCCTCCTCCGCCTCCGTCTCCCCCGCCGCTCGCGCCTCCAGCAGCTGCGCCGCCACCAGCGCGCGACGGAGCACGGCCGGCGAGCCGATGGAGCTGGTCAGGAGCCGGAACGCGCCGTACCCGTCCGCCAGCTCGCCCTTCTCCGCCTGCACCGCCGCCATCTCGTCGAGCACGCCGGCGAACCGCGCGACGAGCTGGTCGTCCGCCCGGATCGAGTCTCTGAACGCCTCTTCCGCCAGCCGCTTCCGCGTCCAGATCTCCGGCGTCCGCAGCGCCTCCAGCCGTCCCGCATACGCCTTCAGCGAGTTCGAGAAGCTGAACATCTGGTTGCGCAGGTTCATCGCCTCGCCCGTCTCCGGGTCGGCCTCGTAGAACGCGCGCATGGCGTCCAGCCGCCCGGACAGCGCGCGCACCGTCCCCGGCGTCACCACGTCCCGCGTGATCTCCAGCTGCGCCATGGTCAGCAGCCGGCTCGTGGGGCCGGGGTTACCCACCACGAAGACCGTGCTCCCCTCAGTGACGCCCTCCAGGCCCCACCCCAGGTGCTGCTCGCTCTCGAACGGCTCGCCGTCCTCGTCGTAGACCCGGAGGATGGCGAAATCGAGGGCGTAGCGCGGGTACGTGAAGTTGTCCGGGTCGCCGCCGAAGAAGCCGAGCTGCAGCTCGACCGCCGCCACCAGCCGCACGTCGGTGAAGCGGCGGAACACGTAGGCCGAGTAGCGGCCGCCGTGGTAGAGCGCCCGGACCTCGACGTGGACGTCGCCGCCGTGCTCGCGGGTCAGCCGCTCCGTCAGCCGCGCGACCGCCGCCTCCCGGGCCGCGCGACGCGCGTCCGCGCCGCCCGCGGCGTCCATGGCCTCGAGCACCTCGTCGCTCACGTCCACCGCCGCGATCAGGCGGTCGGCGTAGTACCCGGGGATCTGGCGCTCCTCCTCGAGCGTGCGGGCGTAGAACCCGTCGTCGAGGAGCGTCTCGCCCTCCCGCGCCACCGCCGGGATCCGGCCACGGACGCAATGGTGGTTCGTGGCCACCAGCCCGTTCGGCGAGACGAACGACGCCGAGCACCCCGGCACCCGGAGCACGCTCAGCCGGACCCGGTCGAACCACGCCTGGTCGGCGTCGAAGCCGTACGTCTCGGTGAAGTACTCCGTGGGCGCGTACTCGTACGTCCACATCTTCCCGAAATCGAACCGACCGGGGATCGTGTCGATCTCGGTGGTCTGGGCCGCCGCCGGGCCGGCGGCGAGGAGCAGGAGAGCCGGCGCGAGCCGGCGAAGGTTGAGCGAGAGCATGGTCCCTGTTCCAGCACGAGGAATCCGCTGTCCGATTACCCGGGAAGGTTCGGGCCGGGACGGCCCCGCCGCAAGCGGGGCGGCCCGTCCCCCCCGTTGCCGGGCGTCTCCGCGCGCCCGACATTGGCCTCCCATGCAGCTATCCTCCCTCGACTGGTGGATCATCGGCCTCTACTTCGCCGTGGCGCTGGGGGTCGGCGTGTGGGCCGCGCGCCGGGCCGGGCGCGACACGCGGGAGTTCTTCCTCTCCGGGCGGAACATGCCGTGGTGGCTGCTCGGGATCTCCATGGTGGCCACCACCTTCTCCACCGACACCCCGAACCTGGTCACCGACATCGTGCGCCAGGACGGCGTATCGGGGAACTGGGTCTGGTGGGCGTTCCTGCTCACGGGGATGCTCACCGTCTTCGTCTACGCCAAGCTGTGGCGCCGGGCCGGCGTCATGACCGACCTGGAGTTCTACGAGATCCGCTACGGCGGCGCGCCCGCCGCTTTCCTCCGCGGCTTCCGGGCGCTCTACCTGGGCGTGTTCTTCAACGTCATGATCATGGCCACGGTGTCGCTGGCGGCCATCAAGATCTCGGGGGTGCTCCTCGGCCTCTCCCCGGTCACGACCCTGCTCGTGGCCGGCGGGGTGACCGTGGTCTTCAGCGCCCTGGGCGGGCTGACCGGCGTGCTCCTCACCGACTTCCTGCTGTTCATCACCGCGATGTTCGGGTCCGTGGCCGCGGCCGTGGTGGCGGTCGGGCACCCGAAGGTGGGCGGGCTCGACGGGCTGCTGGCCAGCGACGCCGTCGCCGGCAAGCTCTCGATCCTCCCGGACTTCACCGACCCGACGGCCTTCCTCCCCGTCTTCATCGTGCCCCTCGCGGTGCAGTGGTGGAGCGTGTGGTACCCGGGCGCGGAGCCGGGCGGGGGCGGCTACATCGCCCAGCGCATGCTCAGCGCCAAGGACGAGACGGACGCGACGGGCGCCACGCTCCTCTTCAACGTGGCCCACTACGCGCTCCGGCCCTGGCCCTGGGTGCTGGTGGGGCTGGCCTCCCTCGTGGTCTTCCCCACCGTCGACTCGATCCAGCAGGCCTTCCCCGGCGTGGGCGACGCCATCCTCGGCCACGACCTGGCCTACCCGGCCATGCTCACCTTCCTCCCCGCCGGGCTGCTCGGGCTCGTGGTGGCCTCGCTCGCCGCGGCCTACATGTCCACCATGTCGACGCACCTGAACTGGGGCTCCAGCTACGTGGTGCACGACTTCTGGCGCCGGTTCATCGACCCGGACGCCAGCGAGCGAGCGCTCGTTTTCCTCGGCCGCGCCACCACCGTCGCGCTCATGGTCCTCGCCGCGGCCCTCGCCCTCTGGCTCCGGAACGCGCTCCAGGCGTTCGAGATCCTGCTCCAGATCGGCGCCGGCACGGGGCTGCTCTTCATCCTCCGCTGGTTCTGGTGGCGGATCAACACGTACAGTGAGATCACGGCCATGGTGGTCAGCTTCCTCGTCGCCCTGTGGCTCGAGCTGGTCCAGCCGCGGCTCTACCCGGGGCTGGAGCTGGACGCGTCCGTGAAGCTGGTGACCGGGGTGCTGATCACCACCGTGGCCTGGGTGGCGGTCACCTACCTGACCCGACCCACCGACGACGCCGTCCTCCGCCGCTTCTACCGCACCGCCCGCCCGGGCGGCCCGGGGTGGCGGGCCGTGGCCGAGCGCGCGGCGGCGGCGGGCGAGCCGCTCCCGGACCCCGCGGCCGACTGGACCGTCCCCCGGGGCATCCTGGCCATGACGGCCGGCGTGCTGGCCGTCTACGCCGCCCTCTTCGCCACCGGCTACTGGCTGTATGGGCGGCCGTGGGTGGCGGCGCCCCTGACGGTGGTGGCGGTGGCCGCGGCGGTGGCGCTGGCACGGATCTGGGGGAGCGTCGCCGGACGGAACGCACCCGGACCCGAGAACCACGAGACGGCATGATGAACCGAGCGGTGATCCTGGCCGCGGGACGCGGCACCCGGATGCAGGCGCCGGACCCCGCGGTGGAGCTGAGCCCGGCCCAGGCGGCGGCGGCGACGGCCGGCCACAAGATGCTGGTCCCGATCCACGGCCGACCCTACATCGCGTACGTCCTCCACGAGCTGGCGGAGGCCGGGTACGCTCACGTCTGCCTGGTGGTGGGCGCGGATGACGACGCGGTGCGGTCCGCCGTCCTTCAGGTCGAGCCCCGGCGCCTGCATATCGAGTTCGCCGTCCAGCCGGAGCCCCTGGGCGGGGCCGACGCGGTCCTGGCCGCCGAGCCGGTCGTCGGCTGCGAGCCCTTCGCCCTCATCAACGCCGACAACCTCTACCCGGCGCCGGTCCTGGCCCGCCTCCGGGAGCTCGACGGCCCCGGCCTGGCCGCCTTCGAGCGGCAGACGCTGGTCCGGATGTCCAACATCCCCGCCGCGCGCGTCGCCTCCTTCGCCCTCATCGAGGAGCGCGATGGGCTCCTCACCGGGATCGTGGAGAAGCCCGAGACCGCGCTGGTGCGGCGCCGGCCCGACGCCCGCGTGAGCATGACCTGCTGGCGCTTCGGCCCCGCCATCTTCGACGCCTGCCGCGACGTCGAGCCGTCGGAGCGCGGCGAGCTCGAGCTGCCCGACGCCGTCGCCCTCGCCCTCGAGCGCGGCGAGCGGTTCCGCGTCCTCCCCGTCGCCGCCGGCGTCCTCGACCTCTCCCGCCGCGCCGACATCCCCGCCGTCGAGCGGCTCCTGACCGGGAAGGAGCCGCGGCCGTAGCGGGAGCGGAGTCCGCGAAGTCGGGCTGACGGTCGTCTCCGCCGGATCAGGTCGTCGCGACTTCGTACAGGACCACCAGCTCCCGGTCGTCGCGGCCGGTGGCGGTCC
>JBKGZE010000204.1:0-5013 GCA_046545735.1 Gemmatimonadota bacterium
GGCGGAGGGCGACCTGCTCCTGTTCACGGACGCCGACATCATCATGCGACGCGACGCGCTGCGCCGGGCGGTCTCGCTGATGGCGGCGGAGGGCGTGGACCACCTGGCTGTCGCGCCCCGGGTGCACACGGGCAGCGGCTGGGCCACCACCGTTCTGGCGGTCTTCCTGGTGCTCTTCTCCACCGTCTTCCGACCGTGGAAGGCACGGGACCCGAAGAGCCGCTTCCACATCGGCGTGGGCGCGTTCAACCTGGTGCGGGCCGCCGCGTACAGGGAGATCGGCGGGCACCGGTCCATCGCGCTCCGCCCCGACGACGACGTCCGGCTCGGCCGCGCGCTGAAGGGGGCCGGCTACCGGCAGGAAGCGGCGTCCGGCCGGGACTCCATACGGGTCGAATGGTACCCGTCGCTCCCGGCCATGGCCCGGGGACTCCGCAAGAACGCGTTCGCGGTGGTCGAGTACAGGCTCTCCCTGGTCGCGGCGGGGACGCTCCTCCCGCTCGTCTTCATCTTCTGGCCGGTCACCGCGCTCCTCGTCACGACCGGCGCGGTCTGGTGGTCGAACCTGGCGATCGTCGGTCTCGGCGTGCTCACGACCGGCGCGACCGCCCGCGGTCACGGACTCCCCCTGTGGACCGGGCTCACCTACCCCGTCGGCTCCGCACTCCTCGTCTGGATCGTCTGGGCCGCCGCGCTCCGGGCTGTCTGGACCGGCTCCGTCGAATGGCGCGGCACGCACTACTCCCTCGACAAGCTGCGCGGCAGGTGAGGGCGCGGGCCCGGCCGGGTCGGGCGGGACCGGCCGGGGTCCGGCTCTAGAAGAGCAGGAGCGCGGCGACGAGGGCGACAGGCACGCTGACGGCGAGGATCCACACGTACGTCCAGCCGAGAACGCTGTACTTCACGAAAGTCTTGAGCCAGCCCTGTCCGTAGACCCGCTTCATGGCGATGTAGATGTAGATGAGGATCCACAGTCCGAGGAGCGCCTCGATCCAGAGGGTGGCCAGGCCCCGGAGCAGGAGCATCACCGTCGCCAGCATGAAGACGAAGGAGTGGACGTGCAGGAGGAAGAGGAAATGCTCCGCGTAGTACCGGTCGCGTCGCACGTAGAGAAGCTTCAGGACCACGGCGAAGACCGGGAGCAGGATGAACATCATGGTGGGGACGTAGCTCAAGAACGTTTCCAGCACGGTCACCCCGGCGTCCCGCGGCGTCATGGCGCCCAGGCGTCGGAGCTGTCGCATCACCACCGAGTCGACGGCCGGCGGCCCCGGCACGTTCAGCTCGCCCGGCTGCTCCTCCTCCCACCCGAACGCCTCCGCCAGCGTGACCTCTCCCGCCGCGGGCGTTTCGGTGACCGCGCCCGTCGTATCGCCCAGGATCGTGTCCCGCCGGGCCAGGGCCACGGCCCGCCTCTGCTCGATGCCCGCCCGGTTGGCCCCCAGCGCCGTCCGCACGGGCGCGGGAATGGTGCTGTCCCGGAGGACCAGGTCGAGGCGGGCGAGCGCGCTGTCGTTCCGGGCCGCCACCCGGGCGAGGGAATCGGCCCGCAGCCCCTGCCGCTGCCGGGCGAGTCTCTCCAACCGCTCCCTCGCGTCCTCCCGGTCCCCGGGTGCGAGGAGAGTGTCGGCGAGGGTGGCTTCCAGATCCTCGATCGTCCGGTCGAGGACGGCGGCGTCCGCCGCCGCCGGGCCGGTCGCGTTCGCCTCCTCGCCCAGCGTCTGCCGCACGAGCCGGAGACTCAGGAACGAGAGGAGCAGGAAGAAGACGAGGCTGCTGACGAGGTACAGCCGGAAGGGGTGGATGTAGCGGACCCTCCGGCCGTTCACGTATTCGGTCGTGAGGTGGCCGGGGCGGAAGAAGAGGGAGCCCAGGGTGCGGGGGAGCCGGCGGTCGAGGATGAACTGGTCCTCGAGGACGTCCATGACCATGGTCCGGACCGAGACCCGGACGTCCACCTTGCGCTGACCGCAGGTGGGGCAGAATTCGCCCGGCGTCGGGTCCCCGCAGTTGACGCACGGGCGCCCGGGGTAAGTGGACCGTGCCGCCCGGCGCCGGCGCCCCTCCGGCTCCGCTTGCGCCACCGGCGGCGTCAGCTCGCGGCTTCGGCGGGCACCGTCACCCGGACGACGCCCCGCAGGTCGCCCTCCCGGTAGCCGGTGGCCTCATCCGTGGGGTAGCGGGTCTCCAGCACCTGCCGCACCGCCGGGTCGATCCGGTCCCGCTCGCCGTGGCACTCCAGGCACATGGGCGCGACGCGGAGGGGCATGTAGTAGCGGAAATCGCCGGCAGCGGTGCGCTGGACCCAGTGCTCCCGCTCCTGCCCCGCGGCGTCGGCCTCGTGGAAGTACCGCAGGGCCGCCGACTCGAGGGAGTCCGGGGCGTTCCTCGGGTTTCGGGCCCGCAGCGTGGTGCGTTTCACGGCCCAGCCGGCGCCGAGGGCGTCGGAGACGCTGTCGGTCAGCGCCTGCGCCTCCCCGGCGCAGAACTGGACCGCGCCGGCCGGCCCGTCCGTGGCCAGCTGCCGGTTCAGCTCGCCGCCAAGTCTCCGGACCAGGCTCATGGCGGCCGAGTCGCCGAGGGCGACCACGCGGGCGCGGGTGGCGTCGTCGAGGTCGGCCTCTCCGGCGTTGCAGCCGACGAGACCAGGGAGCGTGCCGATGAGGAGCAGGACGAGGGGCATTCGCTGCATAGTCGCCTCCGGGGTCGAATTCGAGCGCAGTGTACTGTAGCTTGTGAGGCTCGGCCCGGCCAGCGCGGTGGCCCTGAACGTGCACCCCGGCGCCAGGGTCGCAAAGCCGATTTTCGCAGCTCGATGCACCGGCCCGTGTCCTTCTACCAAGACAGAATCTATCCGCCCCTTCTCCACCTGGTGTCCCGGCACTTCGACACGCAGCGCCGGGAGCTCATGGCGCACGCCCGCGGGCGGGTCCTCGAGCTCGGGGTGGGGACCGGCTCCAACCTGGGCTTCTACCCGCCCGAGGTGACCGACGTGGTGGGGATCGACCCCCATGACGCCGTCCTGGATCGGGCCGCGGACACGGTGGCCGGACTCGCCCGCAACGGCCTGCCCTACCGGATCCGGCTGCACCGGGCGGACGCCCAGCGCCTGCCCTACGACGACGCCAGCTTCGACACCGTCGTCGCCTTCCTCACCATGTGTACGATCCCCGACCACCAGGCGGCGGCGCGCGAGGCGTACCGGGTCCTGCGACCGGAGGGACGGCTGCTGGTCATGGAGCACGTGAAGGCCGACCACGGCTCCACCCTCGCCCGCTGGCAGCGCCGGCTGAACCCGCTCTGGACCCGCGCCGCCGTGGGCTGCCACCTCACCCGCGATACCGCCGCCGCGCTGCGCCAGGCCGGCTTCACCGGGCCCCTCGAGCACTACTACGACGACGCCTTCTTCCCGCCGACCGCGCCGCGGATCCGCGGGATCCTCCAGAAGGACGGGCGCGGACCGGGCTGAACGCGCCGCTCCCGGCCCCGACTCCCCGGCGGCGTCTCCCCAGCCCGACTCACCGGCGGCGTCTCCCCGGCCGCGTCTCCCCGGCCCGACTCCCCGGCCCGACTCCCCGGCCCGACTCCCCGGCCCGACTCACCGGCGGCGTCTCCCCCCGCCCGACTCACCGGCCGCTGCTGAAACCATGATCCGCCGGGAGGGTACGTATGGCATTCGCCCCGGGACCGGGTACATTCGAGGGTCCGGGCGCGCCGGCGGCCGGCCGGCGTTTCGAACGCAATCAGTGGGAGAGTGTGATGATACGCACGAGATGGGCGGTGCTGGCCGTGGCGGTGGGCGCCTGGACGGGCTGCGCGGGCGCGGGGACGAGCGCGCCGGAACGCGGCCCCGAGCGGGCGTCGCCAGCCGAGTCGACGATGGAGAGCGGGATCGCGCTGGAGAACATCGACGCGAGCGTGCGACCCCAGGACGACTTCTACCGCCACGTGAACGGGCTCTGGCTGGAGCGGACGGAGATCCCGTCCGACCGGTCGAACTACGGCTCGTTCACCGAGCTCTCAGTGGAGGCGGAGGACAACCTGCGGGCGATCGTGGAGGAAGTGGCCGCGGAGTCGTCGGCGCCGGAGGGGAGCGACGAGCAGAAGGTGGGCGCGCTCTACCGCAGCTTCATGGATACGGCGCGGATCGAGGCGCTGGGCATCGAGGCGATCCGTCCGGAGCTGGACCGGGTGGCCGCCCTCGACAGCCGTGACGCGATCATGGCGTTCTGGGGCGGGATGGCCCCGTTCGGCGGTCGGGCCCCGTTCGGCGCGTACGTGTACATCGATCAGAAGCAGTCGGATACACACATCACCTACATGGGCCAGGCGGGGCTCGGGCTCCCGGACCGGGACTACTACTTCCGGGAAGGCGAGGAGTTCGAGCAGATCCGGGCGGCCTACCGCGACTACATTGCGACGCTGCTCCGGATGGCGGGGCACGACGACCCCGTGACGGCGGCCGACGCGGTGATGGCGCTCGAGACGGCCCTCGCCGAGCAGCACTGGACGCGGACCCAGAACCGCGACCGCAACGCCACCTACAACAAGATGACGGTGGCCGAGGCGGACCGGCTCATGGGCTCGCTCGACCTGCCCGCCTACCTCCGTGCGGCGCAGCTCGGAGCGGCCGAGGAGATCGTCGTGCTGCAGCCGTCCTACCTGGAGGCGCTGCCCGGGATCGTGGAGGCGACGCCGATCGACACGTGGCGGGCCTACGCGACCTTCCACCTGCTGGACGGCACGGCGCCCATGCTCAGCAGTGAGCTCACCGACGCCCACTTCGACTTCCGCTCCCGCACCCTGGCCGGCGTGGCCGAGCAGCGACCGCGCTGGAAGCGAGGGATCGACGTGGTCGGCGGGTCGCTCCGGGACGTGCTGGGCCGGCTCTACGTCGAGCGCCACTTCACCCCCGAGGCCAAGGCCAGGATGGACGAGCTCGTGGCCAACCTGCTCACCGCTTTCGACCGCGGGATCGGTGAGCTGGAGTGGATGAGCCCCGCCACCCAGGCC
>JBKGZE010000205.1:0-4998 GCA_046545735.1 Gemmatimonadota bacterium
GCTCGAACCGCTCCTCCACCGCCTCACGGTACGCAAACCGGAGCCCGGTCATGACCGGAGCCGGCGCGCCCTCCGGCAGCGTGAACCCGCTCAGGTGGAGGACCGCATAGTAGAGCTCGATCCGCGGATCGACCCCAACGGCCAGCGCCGACCCGGACGCCCTGGGCCCGACCCGCCCCGCCTCTGGCGCGCATCCGACCAGGCCGGGTCCGGACGCAGGTCCGATGCGCCCCGGCCCGGTCGCCCCGCAGAGTCCCGCCAGACGCTCGGGCCGCTGAGTCAACAGGATTCCCAGTGCCGCCGCGCCCGTGAGAAATCGCCTGCGATCCATATCCCCTCCTGCTGCCCCGCGAGTGAATGGCCGCTACTGCTGGCCCCGGTCCGTCCGTACGGCCCACGGGACCACGGGTTTCGCGCGAGCCCGGAACCATCTTTGCGCCAGGCAACCGGCACGAGGACAGCGGAGGACATCCCCGACACCGCACGCCAGGAGGCGTACCCATGAGAGCGTTCGTAATGAAGCGGCTGGGCCAGGTGGGCATGATGGAGAAGGACAGGCCCGTGTGCGGGCCCCTGGACGCCATCCTGCGCCCGACGCGGGGGCTGGTCTGCACGTCGGACGTGCACACTGTGCACGGGGCCGTGGGGGAGCGGGAGGACCTGACGCTCGGACACGAGGTGGTGGGCGTCGTGGAGGAGGTGGGTGAGCTGGTGACCCGATTCTCGGCGGGCGACCGGGTGGCCGTGGGGGCCATCACGCCCGACTGGGGCTCGGACGCGGCGCAGGCGGGGCATTCGTCGCAGTCCGGTGGTCCGCTGGGCGGGTGGAAGTTCGCGAACACGAAGGACGGGACGTTCGCGGACTACGTGCACGTGAACGAGGCGGACGCGAACCTGGCGCGGATCCCGGACGGCGTTGCGGACGAGGCGGCGGTGTACGTGTGCGACATGATGAGCACGGGCTTCATGGCTGCGGAGAACGCGGACATCCCGATGGGCGGTACGGTGGCCGTGTTCGCGCAGGGTCCGGTGGGACTGATGAGCACGGCGGGGGCGCGTCTGCGGGGCGCGGGCTACGTGATCGCGGTGGAGAGCGTACCGCGGCGGCAGGAACTGGCGCGGCAGTTCGGCGCCGACGAGGTGGTGGACTTCGCGTCGGAGGACCCGGTGGAGCGGATCCTCGAGCTTACGGGCGGCGAGGGCGTGGATGCGTCGGTGGAGGCGCTGGGCGCGTCCGCGGTCCTGAAGCAGTGCGTGAAGGTGACCAAGCCCGGGGGCAGGATCTCGAACGCGGGGTACCACGGGAAGGGGGAGTTCATCGAGATCCCGCGTGTGGAGTGGGGCGTCGGGATGGCGGAAAAGGACATCGTGACCGGTCTCTGTCCGGGCGGCCGGCTCCGGCTGACCCGCCTGTTGCGTCTGCTGGAGACCGGACGGCTCGATCCGACGCCCATGACCACGCACACGTTCGGCTTCGACGAGATCGAGAAGGCGTTCCACATGATGGAGACGAAGGAAGACGGCATGATCAAGCCGCTGATCCGTTTCGACTGAGGGTCGGTCCCCCCGCTCCGCCGGGCGGCGGCCGCGGCCGCCGCCCGGGTTTTCGGGGCCGGATCCGTGGCGTGCTCGCGGCGGCGCGCCCGGGCTGGAAGCGGGCCTGGTGTCGATACGCTAGAAGATCAACCCGGCCCGGAGCTGGAAGCGAGGCTCGGCGTCGCCGATGGTGGTGACGACCACGCCGCCGCCGAAGTAGAGGTGGGCGAACGCGACGTTGGCGCCCGCCTCGGCCATGAACTCGTTCGAGGTCTCTTCCACCGAGCCGGAGGGCGAGTGGCCGAAGCTCTCCCTGACCCGGACGTACTGGGGCAGCGCGTAGACGGTGGCGCTCATCCGCCGGCTCCGCAGCGTCTTGCCGAAGCCGAAGCCGACGGGGATCCCGAGCTGCTCGTGGACGCTGTCCCGGTACCAGACGCCGGCCACGGCGCAGATGGAAGGATCCAGCAGGTAGAACTCGTACGCGGCGCGGGCGGAGAAGAGGTGGATGGCGTCGGGGTCGCCGCCGCCGACCAGCTCGTCCGTCCCGAAGTCGCGGGCGTAGCCGAAGCTGAAGGACGCGGGGCCGGTCGGGTCGACGTGGAACTCGCCGCCGGCCGTGTCGTAGTCGTCCGCCAACCCCAGGGCCCCGGCGACGGCGATCTGGCCGTCGCGGGTGGGAATGCCGAGGCAGGCCTGCGCCGCCGCGGGAGCCGCCACGCCCGCCAGGGCGGCCAGAGTGAGCAGGAGGGTCAGAGGACGGCGCATGGCATCGACTCCGGTGTGATCGTGTGACTGGGCTTCACCCGACTGGTATCGCGACCTCGCCCCGGATGTTCCAGAGAGCCGCGGGGCCCGGCGCGTTCACCGGCGGTGCCGGCGACCGACCACCCCCGCCGGCCGACCGAACCATCCGCGGGTTGGCGCTGTCCAAGCCTGAGACGGGACTGAACGCACCCATACCCTGGACCACTCGGATGACGACCCTGCGCCGCGCCGCGACCCTGCTCGCGCTGATCCTGCTTCCTGTTACGACGACCGCCCAGGACACGAACGGCGCGGTGCCCGCCAGGGCGCCGAGCGCGGCCGCGGCCCGGCTGGACGGCGCCATCGCGGTGGACGGTGTGCTGGACGAGGGCGCGTGGCTGCGGGCCACGCCCATCACGGGGTTCCGGCAGTACCGGCCCGATGAAGGGGCGCCGGCGTCGCTGCCGACGGAGGTGCGGGTGCTCTTCGACGACCGGGCTCTCTACATCGGCGCGCGCCTGACGCAGCCCGGCGGGGTGGTGGCGCCGCTGGCCCGGCGCGACCAGCTGCTGGACGCCAGCGGGGACAACGGGTCGTTCAACTCGCTGACCACGGACAAGCTGGTCGTGCGGCTCGACCCGTATCATAACCACCTGGACGACGCGTGGTTCGAGGTGAACCCGGCGGGCGCGCGGGGGGACCAGTTCAACGGCGACCCGTCGTGGGACCCGATCTGGGAAGCGGCGGCGCGGACCGACTCCCTGGGCTGGACGGCCGAGATGCGGATCCCGTTCAGCCAGCTCCGGTTCTCGCCCGACTCGCGCCAGACGTGGGGGCTCCAGATCTGGCGCTACGTGGACGGCCGGAACGAGCAGGCCATGTGGTCGTTCCGCCCCCGTGACGCCGCTGGCGGCCCGGCCTTCTACGGCCACCTCGAGGGTCTCGAGATCGGCCCTCAGCCGCGGCAGCTGGAGGTGCTGCCGTACGCGGTGACCGGGAGCCGGTTCGACCGCGCCACGCCGGGCGACCCGTACGGCCGGGACCGGCGGACGCGGGTCGGGGTGGGCGCCGACATCAAGTACCTGCTCACGACGAACCTGACGCTGGACGCCACGCTGAATCCCGATTTTGGCCAGGTCGAGGTGGACCCGGCCACGCTGAATCTCAGCGCGTTCGAGACCTACTACGACGAGAAGCGCCCCTTCTTCGTCGCCGGACGGAGCGCGTTCAGCTTCGGCGGCATGCGCTGCATGTTCTGCAGCAACTCCTCGAGCCTCGACGCCTTCTACTCGCGCCGGATCGGGCGACCGCCCCAGCTGGACGGGTACGTGGGCGGGGTCGCGGAGTATTCGGACGTTCCGGAGAACACCGCGATCCTCGGCGCGGCCAAGGTCACCGGCCGCACGGATGGCGGCTACACCATCGGCGTGCTCAACGCGGTGACCGGTCAGGAGTCGGCGCGCTACTTCGCCGACGGGGCCGAGCGGGAGGAGTCGCAGGTGGTCGAGCCGCTGACCAACTACTTCGTGGGTCGGGTGAAGAAGGAGTTGCGGGACGGGGCAAGCACGATCGGCGGGATCGCCACCTCCGTCGTGCGACGGACCGACGACCCGGTGGTGGGCGAGCGGCTGAGCAGCCACGCCGAGGCCGCCGGGTTCGACTGGCATCACACCTGGGCAGGGCGGGAGTACTCGTGGATGGGGAGCACGCTGGTCACGAGCGTGGCCGGGTCGCCCGAAGCGATCGAGCGGACGCAGCGCTCCAGCGCCCGCTACTTCCATCGCCCGGACCGCGGCACGAGCAGTGACGGGCTCTTCGACACCGGCTACGATCCCCGCGCCACGTCGCTCCGAGGGTACGGCCTGTTCACTCGCCTCGGCAAGGACGCGGGCGGGATCCTGCGCTGGGAGGCCATGGGCAACGTCCGGAGCCCCGGCTTCGAGAACAACGACATCGCGTTCCTGAGTCGGGCCGACTACATCTGGGTCAACGGCAACATCGGCGCGAACCTCACCACACCCACCAGCTGGTACCGGAGCGTCTTCACCAGCATCGGCGGGGCCCTCGAGCGTAACTACGACGGCGACCGTACCCGCGCCGCGATCCAGGCGTACTACGGCATGGAGCTGCCGAACTACTGGAACCTCCGCACCTTCTGGATCCACGAGGAGCCGGCCCTCGACGACCGCCTCACCCGCGGCGGCCCCGTCGTCATGCGCAGCGGGCACGACTTCGCCCACGTCCAGGTCTCCACCGATGCCCGCGCCCCCGCCGTCTTCGACGTCCAGGTCCAGGCCGCCCGCGGCGTCAACAACCGGACCCGGTCGTTCACCTTCCGGCCCGGGCTCGCGCTGAAGCCGGCCGCCAACGTGTTCCTCCAGCTCTCGCCCGGCTACCACTACCACGAGAACGACGCCCAGTACGTGACCGCCGTGGACGACCCCACGGCCAGCGCGTTCCACGGCAGGCGGTACGTGTTCGGATACATAACCACGAAGACCCTCTCGCTCAGCACCCGGGTGAACTGGACGTTCACGCCGGACCTCACGCTCCAGCTCTTCGCCCAGCCGTTCATCGCCAGCGGCGATTACTCGTCGTTCCGCGAGTTCGCCGCCCCGCGCACCCTCGACAAGGTGATCTACGGCGAGAATCGGGGGACGATCGCATACGACCCGGCGGACGCCCGTTACACCGTGGACCCCGACGGCGCAGGCC
>JBKGZE010000206.1:0-4974 GCA_046545735.1 Gemmatimonadota bacterium
GGTTGGTGGTGACGATCATGGATCGTTCGAGGGCGCCGATCAGCTCGCCCGCTCGAGGAAGGTGCGGTAGCTCATGCCCTCGTCCTTGGCCCGGATTGAGAGTCCGGGTACAGGCGCCGGATCGAAGGTAGGTGGAGACGGTGGAGCATCGCGTCCAGGTCATCCAGCGGTACGCCTACCCAGCCTGACTCCAGCCTCACGATGAGGGCCATGGCGCTTAACGTTTCCAGGCGACGGGCGGTGCTCCCGCGCCCGCCGGTTCTGGGGCGCGGGTCGGGGCAACCGCCGCCTCGGCGACCGGGTCGTCCCGGGGTCCGTCGGCCGCCGCCTTGCGCGCGCCGGGCCCGTCGGCCCACGATACGCCACCGGCCGAGCGCCCGACGGGCGGCCCACCTGCATCCCGGACCGGAATGAGCCAAGGCCCCGCCGACGACTCGATCACGCCCGACCCCCTTCCGGACCCGGCGGAGGGGGGTGGCGTTTCGCCTGACCGCGGAGAGCCGCACGTTCCGGAGGCGCCGCTGCCGCGCCCGCCCGCCGGCAGCGGCGTGGTGGTGGAGGAGACGCCGAGGGGTCGGCGTATCATCCTGCCCCGTCTGTACACGCGGGCGGACCTCATAGTGACGGGGATGGCGGCGGCCGTGGCGCTGTGGCTGGCGGTCTGGGTGGACGACCTGGCGGCGGACCACCCCCGGCCGTCGACGCCGGGTCTGGTCGCCATGGCCCTCGTGGGCCTCGCCTTCGGGGTGGTGGCGGTCTCCCAGGGGGTGCGGATCCTCGCGCGCCCGGTGCTCGAGGAGCACCCGGACCACCTGGTGGTGGGGCGCAGGCTCGGGGCTCGGACAGTCCTGAAGCGGAGCGTGGCGAAGGCGGACATCGAGGCCGCCGACCGGATCCGTGACCCGGAGGCGGTCTCGGCCGACGCCGCGGGCGTGGTCCGGCTCCGGACCCGGACCGGCGACCACCTCCTGTGCCGGGGGCTCGACCCGGAGACGCTGGCTTGGCTGGAGGCGGCGGTGCGGCGGATGTGACCTGCGGAAGCGCCCCGGACCCGGCTCTTGTCCCTGCTCCGCCCGGGCCGCATCCTCTTCCGGTACCTCCACCGCCTCGTACCGGAGCACGACCATGGTCCGAACCGCCCTCGTCGCCACCGTTCTGGCCGCCCTCCTCCTCCCCCGCCCCGCCGCCCCGCAGGAGCGGGGGACAGCGGGCGTGGTGGATCCGGCCACCGCGGAGCGGATCGCCCGGATCGAGGCGTCGCTCATCACCCCTCTCCAGCTCGAGGGGCGGCCGGTGGAGGAGTACACGCTCCCCGAGCGCATGGCTCACTGGGGGGTGCCCGGTGTGAGCGCGGCGGTGATCGAGGACGGCCGGGTGGCGTGGGCGAAGGCGTGGGGCGTGGCGGACGCGGAGCGGGGCGACCTCGTCACGACCAGCACGCTCTTCCAGGCGGCGTCCATCTCGAAGCCGGTGTCCGTGATGGGCATGTTGCGGCTGGTGGCGGCGGGTGAGCTGGACCTGGACGCGCCGGTGGAGACGTACCTGTCGTCGTGGCGGCTGCCGGAGCACGACTTCGAGGAGCCCGTCACCCTGCGACGGCTGGCATCGCACACCGCCGGCACCAACGTCCACGGCTTCCCCGGCTACGCCCGCTCGGCCGAGCGGCCCACCACCGCCGGCGTGCTGCGAGGCGAGGGGAACACCGACGCCGTGGTGGTGGAGCGGGAGCCCGGGAGCGAGTACCGCTACTCCGGCGGCGGGACCACGATCCTCCAGCTGGTGGTCGAGGACGTGACCGGCCGGCCGTTCGAGGCGTACATGGCCGAGGCCGTCCTCGACCCCGCTGGCATGACCCACAGCACCTTCGCCCAGCCCCTCCCGGAGGACCGCCGTGGCGACGCGGCCACCGGCCATCGGACCGACGGCTCGAAAGTCGGGGGGGACTGGCACGTCTACCCCGAGAAGGCGGCCGCCGGGCTCTGGACCACGCCCACCGACCTGGCCCGTCTGGCCATCGAGGTGCAGCGCTCCCTCCACGGCGAGTCGAACGCGGTGCTGTCGCAGGCCATGACCCGCGCCATGCTCGAACCCGTCCGGAACGGCTACGGGCTCGGGTTCAGCACGCAGCCCGACATCGGCCGGTTCGGCCATGGCGGCGCCAACGAGGGCTTCCGCGCCACGCTGGCCGCGTTCCGCGACGGCCGGGGGCTCGCCATCATGACCAACAGCGACGAGGGCGGGGCCGTCACCCAGGAGCTCATGATGGCCATCGCCCGGGAGTACGGCTGGGAGGAGATCGCCCCCCGGACGCTCCACGTGGCGGAGCTGAGCGCACGGGAGCGCGAGGCCATCGCCGGCACCTGGGTCATCCGGGGCACGCCGGTGCGGGTGACGCTCACCCCCACCGAGGACGGCCTCTTCCACGTGGAGAGCGGCATCACGCGGCCGACGACCTACGTCCCCGTCACGGCCGAGCGACTGGTCCCACTCACCCCGGCGCCGGGGATCGACGTGGTGTGGGAGGACGGCGCGGTCGCGGCGCTGCGGGCCCAGGGCCGCGAGCTGGTCCGGGAGCGGTAGCGGGCTCCGGGCGATTTCGCCGGGAGCCCGCGCCGTTCATGGGTCCTGGACTGTCAGGCGCTCGAACGCCGGCTAGGGGCGGGTGGCGGGCTCCGCGACGGGCTCCCCTGCCAGGGCGGGCTCGGACTCCTCCAGCGTCTCCAGGACCTGGCGCCACTCGAACCTCTGGCCGAGGCCGCGGACGTGGTAGTCCATCCAGGCCATCTCGCTCACGGACTTGACGAGCCGATTGCGCGCGTCCGGGATGCCGTGGCTGTTGCCGGGATACATGAAGAGCTCGGTCGGGACGCCGAGCTGTCGCAGCGCCATGTGCAGCTCGACGGACTGGGGGCTCGGCACGCGCGGGTCGCCCTTGACCACGTGGATCATGGTGGGCGTGGTGGCGTTCGTGATGTACTTGAGCGGCGACTGGTCCCAGTAGGCGTCGAAGTCGTGGTACGGCAGCTGGCCGCCGAGGTAGTGCTGGCGGTTCCGCTGGACGTCGCTCTGGGCGTACATGGAGATCCAGTTCGAGGTGCCGGCGCCCGAGCTGATGGCCCGGAAGCGGTCGGTGCTCACAAGGATCCAGTTCGACCAGTGGCCGCCGGCGCTCCACCCGAGCGCGCCCATCCGGTCGCCATCCACGATGCCTTCGGCGATCAGGTGGTCCACGCCCGTCATGATGTCCTCGTACCCCTGCCGGAAGTACTCGCCCACGATGTCCGTCTTGTGCGCCTCGCCGTAGTTGGTCGAGCCCCGGTAGTTCGGGCGCAGCACCACGTACCCGGCGCCGGCGTAGACCTGCGAGCCGTAGCCGCCGTTGAAGGTGTTGAGGTCGGCCGAGGCCGGCCCGCCATGGATCGCCACGATCAACGGGTAGCGCCGTCCCGGCTCGTAGCCGACCGGCAGGACCAGCACGCCGCCGACCTCGTTCCCGTCGGTGGAGCGCCAGGTCACCTCGCGCTGCTCGCCGAGGGCGAAGTCGCGGACCTGCGGGTTCGCGTCCGTGAGCTGGAGCCAGTCGGAGCGGTCGTCCACGTCGCCGATGGCTCCAACGGTGTAGAGGGTGGAGGGCGTAGTGGCGTCCGAGTAGTTCACCAGGAGCACGCCCGTGTCCTCGTCCCGGCTCACCGAGAGGGCGCCGTCGTATCGGGTCAGCTGCCGGACGCGGTCGCGCGCCACGTCCAGCGCCATGAGCTGCCGCGTGGTGCGGATCCCGGCCGTGAAGTAGATCGTGCGGGCGTCGTCGGACCAGAAGCTGATGCGCACGTCGCCATCGAAATCGCGGCCCAGGATGCGCCACTCGCCGCCACGGTCGTCGACCCGCCGGAGGTGGACCCGGCTGTTCTTCATGCTGTATCGGGTCAGGTCCTCGGGCCCGGTGAAGGCGACCCAGCGGCCGTCGGGCGAGAAGTACGGCCCGCCGAGCCCCACTTCGCCCGTCTCGGTCAGCTGCTCGATCTCGCCGGTCCGGGCGTCCAGCAGGTACAGCTCGGTGTGGAGGCTCGACTCCAAGATGGTCCGATGGTAGCGGTCGGCCGACGTGCCCCGGAACCCGACCCGGCGGGCGTCCTCGGAGATGGTGAAGCCGGTGACCGTGATCGTCGAGTCGCGGGTGAGCCGGGTCTCCTCGAGGTCGTCGAGGTCCACCGCCCAGAGGCTCGAGAGGGGCGTCTCCAGGTGGTAGACGTCGACCGTGAAGCCCTCCTTCCGCCGCTCCGCGTCATCCTCGTCCAGGCTGTCCGGCGCGATGTAGTAGACGCGCCGCGAGTCGGGCGCCACCTCCCACCGGGCCACGCCCGCCGGCCGGTCCGTCAGCTTCTCCGGCTCCGCCGCCTCCCCGGAGACGAGTCCCGCCACGGGGACGCGGTAGAGCTGCCGCTCCTCGTCGTCCCCCGCCCGGAACACCAGCCAGCGGCCGTCCGGGCTGAACTCGAACCCGGAAACGCCGCCCTTCGCCTCCGTGATCCGGCGGGCCTCGCCTCCGTCCGGCCGCATCAGGAAGAGCTGGCTCCCGGCCGGCGCGTCCCCGGAATCCCGGGACGACGCGAAGACGAAGAACTCGCCGTCCGGAGACCAGGTCGGCGACGACTCGCTCGCCTCCTCCGTGAAGGTCAGCTGCCGGGTGAGCCCGACCCCCTCCTCCAGCGAGACCAGGTAGAGGTCGCTCTGCCGCTCGTCCTCCGCCCAGTCGGGCGTGGAGACGGTGTACAGCAGCCACTCGCCGTCCGGACTCGGGGCGGGGCTGCCAGCCGACCGCATGGTCATCATGTCCAGGAACGTCATCGGCCGGGGCGACCCGGCCTCCTGCGCCCCGGCGCCGGCGGCAAGGGCGAGGATCAGGGAGAGGACGAACGGGAACCGCAACGTCATGGACGCGGAAACTCGCATGGACTGCCTCGCATGGTGCAGGAC
>JBKGZE010000207.1:0-4971 GCA_046545735.1 Gemmatimonadota bacterium
GTCCGACTCCGCGGGCCTCGCCGACTCCGCCGGCACCTCCGACTCCGCGGGCCCCGCCGGCTCCGCGGATCCCTCCGACTCGGCGGGCCTCGCCGACTCCGCCGGTACCCCCGACTCCGAGGATCCCTCAGACTCCGAGGCGGACGCGCTGCTCCGGAAGGTGGCGTCGCTCGAGACGGCGTCGGAGCACCCGCTGGCGGCGGCCATCGTGGCGGCCGCCCGGGAGCGGGGCCTGGAGCTGAGCGACCCGGAGGACTTCTACGCCACGGGCGGCCGCGGCGCCGAGGCGGTGGTGGACGGCGAGCTGCTCCTGGTGGGCAACGCCGCGTTCATGGCGGAGCAGGGGATGGAGCTGGGCGGGCTGGCCGGGGCGGCGGCCCGGATGGCGGCGGAGGCGCAGACGCCGGTGTACGTGGGCAGCGAGGGCCGGGTGCTGGGGGTGATCGGGATCGCCGACCCGGTGAAGCCGTCGAGCGCCGGCGCCATCGCCGTGCTCAAGGCGCTGGGCATGGACGTGGTCATGCTCACGGGCGACACCCGCGCCACGGCCGAGGCCATCGCCCGGCAGGTGGGCGTGGACCGGGTCGTCGCCGAGGTGCTGCCGAAGGGGAAGGTGGAAGAGGTCGAGCGGCTCCGGGCCGAGGGCCGCAAGGTCGCCATGGTGGGCGACGGCCTGAACGACGCCCCCGCGCTCGCGACCGCCGACATCGGGATCGCCATCGGCACCGGCACCGACGTGGCCCTCGAGGCCTCGGACATCACGCTCATGGGCGGCGACCTGAACGGCGTCCCCGACGCCATCCGGCTGTCCCGCCGGACCATGCGTGTCATCAGGCAGAACCTCTTCTGGGCGTTCATCTACAACATCATCGGGATCCCCATCGCAGCCGGCGTGCTCTACCCGGTCTGGGGGATCCTTCTGAGCCCCGTCATCGGCAGCGCCGCCATGGCCTTCAGCTCCGTGAGCGTGGTCACCAACTCGCTCCGCCTGCGACGGTTCCCCGCCGCCCGGAGCGCGCGGCCCGCGCCCGGCGCGGCGGCGGCATGAGCCTCGATCGCGGCGTGGGGCAGCGTCGTCCGCACGGAACCTGCGGCCACAGGCGGCGAAGCGCGCGGCCCGCGGCTGCGCCGTTCGGACGATCGAATTCCACAGATCATCAACCACAGGAGCATCGACGATGGCCAGAACGAAGCTGAACGTGAGCGGCATGACCTGTAATCACTGCGTCCACAGCGTGAAGGAGGCGCTCGAACAGGTGGCGGGCGTGCGCTCGGCGCGCGTGGACCTGGAGGGCGGCACCGTCGTGGTGGACTACGACGACGCTCTGACGAGCCCCCGGGAGCTGACCACCGCCGTGGCGGCCGCGGGGTACGAGGCGGACGAAGCCGCGTAGCGTATCCGCGACCTCCGCGCTGTTCGCGTATCCCGCCCCGCCGCTTCGCCGGGTGCGGAGACGCGCCGGTCAGCCGGAGAGCGTCGCGTCGTAGCCGGAGTCCCGGAGGCGGCCGAGGATACGGTCGAGGTCGACCTCGTCATCCGCGAAGTCGACCTCGGCGCACCCCTCGGCCGCGCTGACCACCACGCCGAACACCCCGGGGAGCGCCCGGAGCACCGACTCCAGCCGGTCCTCGTCGCCGGGCGCGAGTCCGTCGATCCGCAGCAGCATGGTCGCCATGGCTACCGGCCCTCCGGAAGGAAGATGTACGCCTGCGTCGCCCGCTCGAGGGGGTACCCGGCGGGCAGGATCTCGAGCGTCAGGCCCGGCGTGCTCACTCCCAGGACCGGGTCCCGGACCGCGCCCAGCGCCCCGTCGGCCTGTGCCCCCACCGCTCTATCGAGCTCCCGGCTGAGCGGGCGGTGCAGCGCCGTGCCGTGGTACGTGGGCAGCCTGCGCACCCCGTTCGTCGACGATCCGGCGTCCAGCAGCACCGTCCGCGCGCCGGCGCCCGACCGCTTCCGCAGCAGCTCTCCGAGCCACTCGACACGGACCGGATCCCCACCGCCGAAATCGAGCTGCCCGTGCGTCCCCTGCAACGCCAGGTACCCGTCCACGAAGACCAGCACCCGGGCCTCCGGCATGATGGAGAACAGCTCCCGGTCGATCCGCGTCAGCATGTGCTCGGCCCGGCGGGCGAACGCCTCCCCGACGGCCCGGGGGCCCACCCCCTGCGGCGGCGGCCAGCTCTCCACGTCCGCCGCGATCACCCGCACCCGCCGCGCCGCGCTGCGGCCCTCGTTCACCGACCGCACCGCCTCGTAGACGGCCAGGTACTCCCGCGGGAGTCCGTGCCGCTCCTGCACCGCAGCGGGTCGGCCCAGCAGCGTCGTCGCGTCCGTTTCCCCCGCCAGGTACGCGTCGATGTATCCCTGCTCCGACGACGGCACCTCCAGCACCACCGCGTCCAGGCCCGGCCCGTCCGCCAGCCCCCGGATCGCCTCCGCCACCATCCGCTTCGGGCGCGCCCGGCCGGGGACGTCCCCCACCACGACGATCGGCGCGGCCCGACCCTGCGCCAGCACCAGCTCCGCCGGCGCGACGCCCTCCGACTCGAGCCGCTCCACGATCGGCGCGTACTCCGAGCCGGCGTCCGCGTCCAGCACCAGCGCCGCCGCCGCCACCGCGATCAGCACCAGCAGCGCGAGCGCGCCTCCCCGCTGCCACGATAACGGCTGTCGCATCCAGCGCTTCTGTGGGGCCATCCGCTACTCCCGCTCAGGTCCACAGCCCCAGCCCGCAACTTCCGTTCGCGGCAGATCGGGAGGCCGGCCCGGGTGGGGACTACCGGCGCCAGACGTCGTTCCGCGGGTCCAGGTCGGGGAAGTATCCTTCCGGGTCGATGACCACCTCCTGCACCGGCGGCCCGGCGGGGACCGTGATGGTCGCCTGGTCGGCGCCGGCGAGCCACCGGTCCACGGGGATCACGCGCTCCAGTACCTCGCCGTCCTCGCGGACGATCCGGAGGTGGACCGGCATGACGACCCAGCCCAGGTCGTCGATCGTGATCCGGGTCCGCCCGTCGTCGAGCCGCTCCACGGCCGCCACGGCGTGGTCCAGGTACCAGTCGCCGTCCTGCGTGCTCTCGTAGTACCAGGACCGCCAGAACCAGTCGAGCTCCTCCCCTGCAACGTCCTCGAAGGTGTTGAAGAGGTCCCACGGATACGCATTCTTGAAGCCCCACCGGTCGTAGAACGCACGGTGCGCCTCGTTGAAGCGCGCCTCACCCAGCACGCCCCGGAGCGCGTGCAGCACCGCCGCCGGCTTGGCGTACGACGCCACCCCGTACGCCGGGCCCGGACGGTGGAAGTCCGACCACCGCATGATCGGCCCCTCCATCCCCGATCGCACCACGTTCAGGTAGCTGGCCTGCTCGCCGGGGTACGGGTCGTCCTCGCCTTCGAAGAACTCGGCCCGCGCGTTGTTCTCGTTGAAGGTCGTGGTCCCCTCGTCCAGCCACGCGTACCGCCGCTCGTTCGTGTTCACTATCATCGGCACCCACATGTGGCCCAGCTCGTGGGCCGTCACATTGTAGAGCGCGTCCGCACCCGCCTGGTTGTAGTCGCCGATCAGCGTCATCATCGGGAACTCCATCCCGCCCCCGATGATCCCGCCCCCCTCCACCACGCTCATGTGCGGCCACGGGTACGGGAGCCCGGTGTAGCGGGAGAGGAAGTCGATGGAGTGCTGCGCGTACCGCCAGGCGTCGTCGTAGTTGCGGGCGTAGGCGCGCCAGAACGCGTCCACCCGGGTGTACTCCGTCTCGCCATCCCCGTCGCGATCGCCGACGGGTGCCCGGGCCGCGTCCCACCCGTACTCCCGCATCACCGCGAACGCCACGTCCCGCACGCTGTCCGCCGTGAACTCCCACTGCAGACGCCCGTCCGGCGCCCGCGCCGTGGCGGCCCCGGCATCCTCGTGACGGACGACGTGCACCACGTCATCGCTCGACTCCGCCGCCGCCAGCCGCTCGGCTACGTCCGGCGCCAGCACCTCCTCCGGGTTGTCCAGCGACCCCGTGCTCATCACCAGCCACCCCTCCGGCGCGTCCACCGTCATCCGGTAGTGGCCGAAGTCCGAGTAGAACTCCGCGTTGCCGCGGAACGCGTCCGCGTGCCACCCGATCACGTCGTCGAAGACCGCGACCTGCGGGAACCAGTACGCCAGGTAGAGGAGCTCGTCGCCGCTGTACCCCATGCGCCCGCTCGCGCCCCGCTGCGGGATCGGGAACGACCAGTCGATGGCCAGCGCCGCCGTCGCGTTCGCCGCGATCGGCTCCGGCAACACCAGGTACATCACCGTGCCCTGGACCATCCACCCGGGCACCCGCTGGCTCGTGGTCGGGTTCAGCTCCCGCCCCTCGACCGCCACCCGCTCGATGGCGACGCCGCCCGTGACCTCGTCCGTGGGCCGCACCCGCTCCACCCCCTCCGCATGGTAGTTCTGCGCCAGGTTGATCACCAGGAACGGGAGCTCGTGCGGCGAGTTGTTGTGGTACGTGATCCGCTCCGCGCCCGTCAGCGTCCTCGCCTCCACGTCCACACGCGCGTCGATGTCGTAGTCGACCCACTGCTGCCAGTACTCGGCCCCCGGCACCCCCCGCGTGGTCCGTGTGTCCCGCTCGATCGCCCGCCGGAACTCCGGCGGCGGGTCCACCGGGTACGGGATCGGCCGCTCCGCCAGCTCCGGCTCCGCGGCCGGCGTGACCACCTCCGACTCCGGCCCCGCCCCGGTCGCGCAACCGCCCACGGCGAGAACGAACAGTGCGATCATCCCACGACGAACGAACATGGCTTCTCTCCCGAATCGGTCGTACAGGCCAGCCTTACAGTATACGGTTGACGGTCGACGGGCTACGGGTCCCCTCGCCTCCCCCCGTACCCCGCCCCCCTCGGTATACGGTTGACGGGTGACGGGCTACGGTCCCCACTCCCCTTTCCCCCGTACCCCATCCCCTCGGTATAGGGTTGACGGG
>JBKGZE010000208.1:0-4965 GCA_046545735.1 Gemmatimonadota bacterium
GGCGGGGGTGTGTGGCCGCCCACCGGCGTGATCGGGATGGTCCACCTGCCGCCGCTGCCGGGGTCGCCCCGCTGGGCGGGACCGCCCGGCGACTTCGAGCCTGTCCTCGAGCGCGCCGCGTCCGACGCCCGGACGCTGGCGGACGGGGGTGTGGACGCCGTGCTGGTGGAGAACTACGGCGACGCGCCGTTCCACCGCGACCGGGTCGAGGCGGTCACCATCGCCGCCATGACCCGGGCGGTCGCCGCCGTCCGGGAGGCCGTGGACCGGCCGGTGGGGGTGAACGTGCTCCGGAACGACGCCCGGGCCGCTCTCGCGGTGGCCGCCGCGACCGGGGCGACCTTCATCCGGGTCAACGTGCACACGGGCGGGATGTACACGGACCAGGGCTGGATCGAGGGGCGCGCGGCCGAAACGCTGCGGCTGCGATCGGCGATCGCGCCCGGCGTGGCGATCCTGGCGGACGTGCTCGTCAAGCACGCCACGCCTCCGGCCGGGCTCACGCTGGCGGACGCCGCGCGCGACGCCTGGCACCGGGGGCTGGCCGACGCCCTCGTCGTCTCGGGTCCGGCCACGGGCGCGCCCACGGAGCCGGACCGGGTGGCCGCCGTGCGGGAGGCGGTGCCCGGGGCCGTGGTCCTGGTGGGGAGCGGGGTCACCGCCGCGACCGTGGCGGCGGCGCTGTCCGCGGCGGATGGCGTGATCGTCGGGAGCGCGCTGGAAGCCGACGGTGTGGCCGGCGGTCCCGTCGAGCTCGACCGCGTGCGCCGGCTGGTCCGGGCCGCGCGGTAGCCGCCGGCCGGGCCGCTACCGGACTTCCCGCTGCCGGTCCTCGGGCTGGTAGGGGAGCTGGTTCAGGTAGTGCTGCGCTTCGTTGTCGATCCGCGAGGTGCGGAGCTGGTCGGTCCGCACGGTCACCTCGGTCTCCAGGCCGTGGGCGTGGGCGCTGATCGTGACGGTGCCGTCGCCGCCGGTGAGCGTCACCGAGTGCGCGTCCTGCTCGCTGACCTCCAGCGGGATGCGCTGCTGCAGGTACTCGGCCGCGAGGCGCACCGCCTCCGCC
The DNA here is from genome assembly GCA_046545735.1 of Gemmatimonadota bacterium. Classification (GTDB taxonomy): domain Bacteria; phylum Gemmatimonadota; class Gemmatimonadetes; order Longimicrobiales; family RSA9; genus JAWVYT01. The sequence continues at coordinate 1,064 of JBKGZE010000208.1, forward strand.
CCACCCATCGCCGTCAATCTCTGGTACGAAGCCATCGGATATCCTCCATCTCAGAACGGATTGTCGAAGTCCCGGGCGCTGCCCGCCCGCCGTGCAGGAGAACGCCGGCGCCGCGCCGGAGCAAGGGTCACAGGTTCTCCTCGATCCACGCCACCAGCTCGTCCACGGGCAGCAGGCCCACCGCGGTGACGTCCCGGACCTGCACGACGGGCACGCCCGTCACCCCGGCGGCGGCCGCGGCGTCCTGCTCGCGGATCACGTCGCCCTCGAACGTGTCCAGGCCGAGGGCCACGTGCAGCGGCTCCCGCTCCAGCCCGGCCGCCGCCCCCACGTCCGCCAGCACGTCCAGCCGCGCGATATCGAGCCCGTCCCGCCAGAGCGCGTCGTAGATCCCGTTCAGGGCCGCCAGCGCCGCATCCTTCGCGATTGCGTAGGCGACGGCCTCGTGGGCCTTCCGGGTCCGCGGCACCCGCCGCAGCTCGCCCAGCGGGACGCCCCATTCCCGGGCCAGCGAGCGGGCGGTCTCCAGCTCGGCGGCGTCGAGCTCATCCGGGGCCGGGAGCCCGGCGGGAGCGGGCCGGAGCTCGAACGGCACCGGCCGCAGCTCGAGCCCCGTCCGCTCCGCCGCGTCGGCGGCCACCCGTGCGGCCAGGCGGCAGTACGGGCTCGTGAAGTCGTGGAACAGCAGGAGTCTCGCCATGACGCGGAGAATCTAGCCCGTTCGGCGCCGGCCGGCGATCCTGCCGGCCGCGGACGCCGCGGACCGCGTATGGCGCTGGCCGTCGAGGGCCGCGCCGCCCGTCTTGCTTGCCTCGCCCCGGGCTCGTTCTTCATCTTGACGGAATCCGATACTGACAACGTGAGAGCCATGACTCCTATCGATACGCGGATTCCCTTCAGTGAGAACGTGCGGCGGGTGGAGCCGTCGACGACCCTGGCCGTGTCAGCGCTGGCCAAGGGGCTACGCGCCCAGGGGCGGGACATCCTGAACCTGAGCGCCGGAGAGCCGGATTTCCCCACGCCGTCGTTCATCGTACGGGCGGGGATCGCGGCGCTGGAAGCCGGGGAGACGCGGTACACGCCGACGCCGGGGCTGCCGGCGCTGCGCGAGGCCATCGCCGCGGCGCTGGCGCGGACCCACGGGATCGACGCCACCGGCAACGAAGTGGTGGTGTCCACCGGCGCGAAGCAGGCGCTGTTCAACCTGGTGTTCGCGCTGACGGGCCCCGGCGACCGGGTGCTGGTGCCGGTCCCGTACTGGACGAGCTACCCGCAGATCGTGGGGCTCGCGCGTGCGGAGATGGTGCCGGTCCAGGGTCCGGCGGAGCGCGGCTACCGGGTCGGGCCGGCGGAGCTGGAGGCGGCCTGGCGGGAGGGGACCCGGGCGCTGATCCTGAACTCGCCGTCCAACCCGTCGGGCTCGGTCTACCGGCTCGAGGAGCTCGAGGCGATCGCCGGGTGGGCCCGGGAGCGGGACGTCTGGATCGTGAGCGACGAGATCTACAGCCGGCTCTGCTACCTGGGCGATCGGGCGCCGGGTGTCCTGGACCTGCCGGCGGAGCTGCGGGAGCGGGCCGTGCTCATCAACGGGGCGTCGAAGGCATACGCCATGACCGGCTGGCGGATCGGTTATTCGTACACCACGCCGGAGCTGGCGACGAAGCTGGCGGCGCTGCAGAGCCACGTCACGTCGAATGCCGCCACGCCGTCGCAGCATGCGGCCATCGCGGCGTTCACCGCCACCGCCGGGCAGGAGCGTGAGCTGGCCGCCATGGTGGACGAGTTCCGGGCCCGGCGCGACCTGGTGGTCCGGCTCCTGGAGGAGCACCTGCCCGGGACCCCGTCCGTGGCGCCGGAGGGGGCCTTCTACCTCTTCTTCCGGGCGGACGCCTGGTTCGACGATGACCGGCCGGACTCCGTGGCGCTCTGCAAGTGGCTGATCGAGGAGGCCGGGGTGGCGCTCGTCCCGGGCTCCGCGTTCGGCGACGATCGCTACGTGCGCCTCTCCTTCGCGGCGTCGCGCGAAGAGCTCACGGACGCGTTCGGCCGCCTGGCGCGGGCGCTCGGCTGAGCGCGTCCGGGGCGCGGGGCCGGGCCGCGCTCGAGCGGGCCTGCACCCGGCGGGTCTACACGCCGGCGGCGTCGAGGGCGCGTCGGGTGCCCGAGAGGTAGGAGCGGCCGAACAGGTTCACGTGGACCAGCAGGTAGTAGAGCTGGTACACGGCCCTGCGGACGGGGGCGTATCCGGGGAGCAGCGGCCACCGCTCCTCGTAGGCTTCGCGGAACCCCGCGCCGAACCCGCCGAACAGCTCTGCCATGGCCAGGTCGACCTCCCGATGCCCGTGGTAGACGGAGGGGTCGATGAGGGCGGGCGTGCCATCGGCCATCATGTGGACGTTCCCGTTCCAGAGGTCGCCGTGGAGGAGCGACGGGCCGTCCTCGCCGGCGGGGCCGAGCAGCTCGGGCAGGCGCTCGTAGAGGGCCTCGAACCGGCGTCGCTCCCCGGGGTCCGCGAGCCCCGCGCCTTCGGCCTGCGCGAGCTGCGGCTCCAGGCGACGATCTCGCCAGAAGCTGGCCCAGTCCTCCAGCCGCCCGTTGGCCTGCGGCAGGGCTCCGATGTAGTTCGGCTCGTCGGCGCCGAACGCTGACGCCCGGTGCCCGTGCAGCTCGGCGAGCTCCCTGCCCAGGCGCGCCCATGCGTCCCGGGTGGCGGCGCCCGGCTCGAGCCATTCGAGGAGGAGCCAGCCGGGCCCGTCGTCGCCGGATCCGATCACCTCGGGCACCCGCACGGCGTCCGCCTGCCTCAGCTGCCGGAGCCCCCGGGCCTCCGCGGCGAGGAGCCCGGTGGGCAGCCCCGCCTGGCCCCACTTGAGGAAGAACGCGTCGCCGGTGTCCAGCTCGATCCGGGCGGTGGGGCTGATGCAGCCGCCGCCGACGGGCCGTAGGCGGTCGATGGTGGCGCCGCGGCCCGACGCCGCGGCCAGCGCGGCCTCCACGGAACGCCGCACCTCGCCGGGGAGGGTCACAGCCCGTGCCGCTCGACCAGGTACTCGAGGAGCCCCCGGGCCGAGCGCTCCACGAGGTCATGGACGTTCTCGAACCCCTGCGGGCCGCCGAAGTAGGGGTCGGGGACCTCCAGGTCCCCGTTCGCCTCCGGGTCGAACTCCCGGAGCAGGTGGAGCTCGGGTCGCCCGTTCGCATCGGCGAGGCGCTCGACGAGGCGCTCGACCTGGATCCGGTTGTCCGCATCCATGGCGATGAGGTAGTTGAACTTGCGGGCGTCGCGGCTCGTGACCTGGCGGCTCTCGCCGACGACCTCGACCCCGCGCAGCGCGGCCACCTCCGTGGTGCGGCGGTCCGGTGGCTCGCCGATGTGATAGCTCGACGTGCCGGCGGAGTCGATGTGGAAGCGACCGGCGAGGCCCGCCTCTTCGACCACCTGCCGGAAGAGCGCCTCGGCCAGCGGGGAGCGGCAGATGTTGCCGAGGCAGACGAACAGTACGGAAATCGGCTCGGACACGGTTCTTGCTGTTGTGGACGCAAACGACTGGTGAAAAACGGGTCCGACCGCTTTCCTGTCAAGGCGCATGCCGTCGCGACGCGCGCCGGCAGGGCCGCCTTGCCGGCGGGATGGCGGGTCCGGACAACGAGGAAATCCCCTCCACGATCCACATATGGACGCTTCCCGAACTCGCCGCAGGCCCGATCGCTCGCGCCGACCCGACCGTCCGCGTCGGCGCCAGCGCATCTCGCCGCGGCATGCGGGGACGGCCGCGCGCCGTCGGCTCGGCCGCTTCCGCCGGGCGTCCATGGTCGCCGTCGGCGCCACCGGGCTGCTGCTCCTCCTCTTCGGCGGCATGGACGAGGGCCCGGCGGCCACCGACGCAGCCGGCGTCATGGCC
>JBKGZE010000209.1:0-4953 GCA_046545735.1 Gemmatimonadota bacterium
GGCGGGCCCCAACCCGTTGCGACGGGCCCCAACCCGTTGCGGCGGGCCCCAACCCCGTTGCGGCGGGCCGGGATGCCGCTAGTAAGCCCAGTCGCGGAAGAGCGAGAGCCCCAGGACCTTCCGATCCTCGATCTCGGTGAAGCCGAACGAGGGGGTGCGGGCGAACCGGTCCTCTACGTAGCCCTCGACCGTCCAGGTCGGCCAGGGCCGATACTCGAGCCGGGCGCCGAACCCGAGCTTCGCGTTGGCGTCGGGCGCGGCCCGGGACGCGGTTCGCACCCGGACGCTGCCCACAACGGACAGGTCCCGGCCAGCGTCGATCCCGACCTCGACCTGAGTGTTGTGCAACACGCCCCACATCCCCTGGGCGGCCCAGGCGTCCTCGAGCTCGCCCATGGCGTATTCCGGAGTGGTGAGGGCCACGTAGTTCACCACACCGGTGAGGGAGGCCAGGTCGTGGAACATGGTGGCGACCATGCTGGTCGCCACGGGCCTCACGAGCCCGAGCCCCCTGGACACCACGTCGGTCTGGGCCTGCGTCAGCTCCGCGCCGGAGCGGCCGAAGAGGATGTAGCTGGCCAGGTCCGACTCGGTGAGCGGGAGGTCGGAGTCGCTGCCGAGGCTGACCCGCGGGTCCTTGAGGGTGCCCGCGACCCGGGCGACCACGTCGATGGGATCCCCCTGTGCGCGGCGCACCCGGTAGCCCGCATCGATCTCGAGGTTCGGGTCGATGCCCGGCGTGCCCACGAACTCGATCGTGCCGCCCCGGATCTCGAACATGCGGCCGGGCACCCCCTGCACGAGCTGCAGGGCGTACGTCCCGTCGCGCACCTCGAGCGTGCCGGTGAGCCGGAAATCGCCCAGGTGACGGTCCACTTCCAGGTCGAGCCCACCGGCGACCTCGACGTTGAACTCGCTGCTCCGGAGCCAGAAGTCCCTTTCCGCCCGCACGGTGGCGCCGGTCAGCACCATGTTCTCGAGGAACGGGATCTCCGGCGGCGGCCGGAAGCGGACGGCGGTGCTGTCGAAGAGCTGGAAGAGGGAGGAGTCCAGCTGCACGATCTGATACTGCCTCCAGATCTCGTCCAGGTTCATCTCGCCGCGCACGATCCGCAGGTCCCCGGAGACGACCGGCCGGGAGTAGCGACCGGTGAGCCGCGCCTGTCCGCTGGCCACGCCCGACACATCGGGGCGTCGGCTGGCCTGCAGCCCGTCGGCCTCCAGGCTGAGATCGAAGCCGGGATCGCGGGGCTGTGTGAGGTCGAGGGCGCCAGCCACCCGCGCGCCGCCGCCGCGGGTGCCGAGCCACGCCTCCAGCTCGACCTGGTTGTCGCCACGCATGCGCGCCGTCACGTCCATGCTCTCGTAATGCACGTTCAGCGGGCGGAACAGCGCCGATCCAGCCATCAGCTGCAGGCGACCGCGCAACGCGGGCTCCTGTGGCGTTCCCACGAGCGCCAGCTCGCCGTCGACGAGCCCGGCGACCCCCTCGAACCCGGGAGCCAGGAACGAAACGAGCGAGGCCGGCACGCTGTCAGCCCGGATCCGCAGCTCCATCGGCGCGGGCAGCAGCCGCTCCTCCCGCTCCATCAGCGCGAGCTCCACGGGGACCGTGCCCTCGCCGGACACCACCACCTCGCCGCCCTTCCAACCGGCGACCCGCGCCCGGGCCCGCCGGTCCGAATAGCTGACGGCCCCGGCGGCGCTGTCGAGCACCGCCTCGGCGTAGCGGAACGGTCTCGCCGTGACCCGGCCCTCGAGCACCGGCGCCACCGCGGTCCCGGAAACCCTGATCTGTCCGGTGAACGCCCCGCCGATGAGCGTGTCGGTCTGGGTGACACGGAGGAGCTCGCCCACGGGCACACTGACCAGGTCGACGGCCAGGGCGGCCTCCCGGGAGTGGACCTCCCCCGGCTGCTGCCACGGGAGGGCCCCGGCGACGCGGATCCGGGCGGGCTCGGGCCCTCGCAGCAGGACGAGGCTGTCGACCGCCACGCCGTCGCGTCGGACGCGGACGCGGACCGTATCGGCGATCGCCCAGCGACCGTCCCGAGTGGTCAGATCGAGCTGGCCAAGGCGCATCGCCAGCTCACCGCCGGTCCGCTCGGCCGTCCCCTCCAGGTCCAGCTGCTGGTTGCCTACTCCACGAACCCGGCCGGCCACGCGACCGCCCGCCCGGGTCCACTCCACGGTGGCGCGGGCGTGCGGGACCCGGCGCGACCGGTGGCTCAGGGAGTCCACCGTGGCGTCCAGCGTCACGGCACCCGGGCGCCAGTGGAAGTCGGCGGCGGCTTCCGCGAGCCGCAGCTGATCGTACACCAGCCCGCGACCGCTCGCCCGCCCCCGGGCGGCCCAGTGCCGGACCGAGCCCTCGAGGACACCCTGCGCCTCCAGCTGCCCGGCCAGAAGCGCCTCCGACGCCTCTGTGGCCGGACGCCCCTCGGGGAAGACCACCGGCTCGAGGCTGGCCAGCGCACCGGCATCGACCGAGACGGCCAGCTCGCCGCGCCGTCCCTCGACGATGCCGAAGCTGCCGCTCGCCCGGAGCGTGCCCGCTTCGGTCCGGACGGCGAGGCTGTCGAGCCGCACCAGCCCGTCGGCCACGGCGCCTCGGGCGGTGCTCGGCCTCACCTCCACTCCCGCCACCCGGGCCGCATGGACCTCGACCGCGATCCTGGCGTCGACGGTTCCGGGGGTGTCCCCTTCTCCCGCCAGCTCGAACCGGCCGGTCACCAGCGTCTCTGGCAACCGCTCCGCTACCCGGTCCAGCTGGAAGTCCCTCACGGCGCCGCCGGCGCGATAGCGCGGGGTGGGGCCGGTCAGCGCGAGCTCGCCCTGGAGCCGGAGCTCGCCCGCGGGGGTCACCAGGTCCGCATCCACGTCCAGGGAGTCGAGCGATCCGGTGACGGTGACTGGCCCGTGCGCGTCGCCCGCCAGCCGGCCCAGCCCCGGCCACTGCGCGGCCAGGAGTTCGAGGGCGACGGGATCCGCGTCGAACCGGAGGTCGAAGAGGGAGCGGTCGCCGCCCACCGCGAAGCGGCCCGCACCGCGCACGGCGGATCGTCGGCCCTCGCGGTCGAGGGTGATGTTCCCGGCCACGTCGAGTCCGTGCTCGAGGGATCCGGAAGCGCGCAGCCGTCCCGTGGCGGTCCCGCGCAGCCGGAGTCCCGGCGCGAGCTGCGCCAGCTGCTCCAGGTCGACCGCACGGAGGTCGGCCTCGAGGTCACGGGCCGAGAACGGCCGCTCCAGCGCCACCGTGCCGTGCCAGCGCACGAGCGACTCGGCGCCCTCCCCCTCCCGGAAGGTGCGAACCCTGAGGTCGCCCCGGGTCTCGAGGGCGGACACGGGACCGTCCACCTCGATGGTGCCGATGAGGAGCCCTTCGATCGGGAGCTCGGCGGGGACCAGGCGCTGCAGGAGGTCCAGGTCCAAAGGTGAAGCCTGCAGGTCGACGTCGGTGAAGTACAGCGTGTCGCCCGTAACCACGCCGAACGACCCGGCCAGCTGGGTGCCCGGCGTCCGCACCCGGGCGTCCCGGATCAGCCAGAGCATCGAGCCCGGGGCCTGGGTCTGCATCCGGAAACGAAAGTTTCCGCCCCCTTCCGTCGGGAGCGGCGGGTAGAGCCACTGCAGGTCGGCCAGCGCTACGTCGCGGCCGTCCACCTCCACGTCGTACTGGTTCTCGTCTTCGCCCAGGATCACCCGACCGACCACCGAGAACTCGGAGCTCGGAAGCCGGGCCCGGGGCGCGTCGAAGCTGACGAGCGAGTCACGGATCGCGATCACGCCCTTCAGCTCCCGGATCTCGGCCGGCGTCTCCCAGATGTACGCCCGGGTACTGAGCTCGCTGACCTCGATCAGCTGCCCCTCCTCATCGGGCGCTTCCCAGACGATCCGGGGGGCGCGGGCATCGAGCGCTTCGAAGCGGAGCGTGCGCACCAGGCCACCAGGTGCCGACTCCAGGATCAGCCGGGCCGTGTCCTCCGGCGCCACCGGGCCCTCCGGCTCCCACGGGATCCGGACCAGGATCGTGCCGTTCACCACCGTGGCATCGCCGATCAGAACCAGGTTGTCGCGCGCCGTGTCAGGCGCGGCGGTGTCGGAGGGGAAGATGCGCTCGTAGTTCCACTCCTCGTCACCGGGCAGCCGCTCGATCACCACCTCCGGCCGGTAGACGGTGAGCCGGTCGAAGGCGATCGCGCCTCCTAGCAGAGTGCGCAGGCGGTAGCTGAGCCGGGCGCTGTCGGCGGCCAGGAACGGACGGCCGTCGGGTCCCGTCAGCGTCACCTCGTGGAGGGTCACGCCTTCGAGGAGACCGCTGCTGGTGATCCGGCCCACGTCCAGCTCGCCGTCGATGGCCCCGCGCAGCCGCTCGAGGGCGAAGCGACCCGCCTGATCCACCCCCGGTCCGGTGCGCGTGAGGAACAGCACCAGCCCTAGCACTACCACCGCGAGGACCGCGAGAGCCACCAGGGTATACCGTACCGCCCGCTTCGTCGCCATCAGAACGCCTGCCCGATCGAGAACTGGAGGTTGAAGCGACGCAGGAAATCGCCCAGCGAGTCCATCTCGTGGAGCGGGCTGCCGAACGTCACGGGCCCGTCCAGCAGCGCCACGGTGTCCGTGTTCCGCACCGCCAGCCTATGCGCGTCGCCGACCCGCCTGCAGCCGGGCTGGTCCATGGTACACGTCTCCACCCGGGTCGTCAGGACCTGCAGCTCCTGGGTGCCCCGCGGGTTGAACGCCGCGTCCACCCGGATCGGGCCGACGGGGGTGTAGTAGCGCACACCCACGCCAGGGGTCGCCATCAACTCGTTCAGACTCACATCGTCCCGCGTCCGCCAGACCTGCCCAAAGTCCAGGAACGCGGCGCCCCGCAGCTTCCCACCGAAGGCCGGGAGCGGGAAGCGCAGCTCCATGTTCCCCTCCAGCAGCACCTCGCCTCCCGAGGGC
>JBKGZE010000210.1:0-4944 GCA_046545735.1 Gemmatimonadota bacterium
GGGGCCGGCGGGATCGGGAACTGCCGGGCGGGCTGCGCCGACTGCGCCCGGCTGCGCCGGCTGCGCCGGCTGCGCCCCGGCTGCGCCGGCTGCGCGGAACGGCTCCGGCAGGTGGGCGACACGGAACGAATGCCGGCGGAACACTGGTTCCGCCGGCATCGTTACAGCTGCGGGTACCCGTTACGTGACGGGTCCGGTTCAGCGTTCCGTCTATGCGTCCCGGTTGATGCAGCCTACGAACTCGGGGTTGTTGTTCTCATCCACGTAGATGGGGAGGTTCACGTCCGTCCCGTACTCCAGGCCATCACGGAAATACGAGCCGCTCGGGAACACGTCCGACTGGCTCCGCTGGTACTGGCGGATCATCCGCCGCAGGTCGCCCAGGCGGTGGCCGGTCATCCAGAGCGCGTGGCCGCGCTCGGCGAACAGCAGGTCCACGCGGCCCGGCTCGGTGTCCGGGATGTCGCCCGCGTCCAGCGGGTCCAGGCCGTCCACGGCGCGAGCCGCGTTGATGGCGGTGCGGAAGCCATCGACATCGTCCGCGTCCAGTGCTGCCTCGGCCTCGATGAGCCGGGCCTCACGCCCGTCCGCCAGCACCACGTTGTCTCCTCGCGTGGTGTACTTGCCCTGGCCGATGTACGTGTCGATGCTGGTATCGAACGGTGAGCGGGTCCCCACCAGCACCGGGGTCCGCTCGTCGTCGGACCAGATGAGGCCGGTGCCGCCCTCGTTGTCGATCAGTCCGTAGCGCCCGGCGTCCAGCGTGAACTTCCAAACTCCGTTCTCCTGCGCGGTGCTGTTGTCGGAGTGCTCGATGACGTACTCCCAGTCGCTGGGCACGTCCGCGACCTCGGCGGCTGCGGCGGCGTAGTCGCCCAGGTTCACCAGCGCGCGGGCCAGGCCGACCTTGGCCAGGTAGAGCGCGTCGTCATCGCCGACCTCCTCGGCCGCGGACGTGGCCAGGCCGAACCACTCCTGTGCCCGGTTGAACGTCTCCGTGCGCGTGCTGGGCTCGCCGAAGGTCACGTTCCCCTGGATGTCGATGCTGCTGTAGGGCACGCCCTCACAGAACATCTCCCCGAACAGGATGTAGGTGTACCCCGCCAGGCTCCTCACGACGGACCGCTCCGCGCTGCTTCCCGCCTCCGCGGCTTCGTACAGGTCCTCCGCCACCTCGGCAGAACGACGAGCGCGGTGGAGGTTGTGGTACGGATCGGAGACCGTGGCGTTGTCGGTGGCGTCGTTCGGCGCGGGTGTCGGGATCGATCGGAGGTCGACCTCCTGCCGCGTCGGGAACGTGCCATAGTGCAGGAACTCGTCGGTCAGCAAGCCGGACACGGTGATCAGCGGGTCGTTGTCGCCGCCGCCGCCGATGGCTCCCGTCCCGCTATAGGCCCAGGTGAAATCCCGAACCGCGCCGGAGAAGACCACCGGCAGCGCGCTGGGGTCCTGAACGGAGCCCGGCGATGCCACCTCCGGGTCCTCCACGTCCAGCAGGTCATCGAGGTCGCACGCGCCCACTCCGGCCGCCACGATCAGCAGCGCGAGCAGGCTGCCCAGGCGTCGCGCGCCCCGGCGTCCGCGTGTTGTGTCGTGAATATTCATGGTATCTCGTCTCAGGTCGCAGGGATCAGAAGCCGACGTTCAGCCGGAGCGTCCAGGTCCGTACCGGTGGCTGGCCGAGGAACTCGTACGTGGCGTGGTTGGCCTGACCGGCGCTGTTCATCTCTGGATCCAGCCCGGTGTAGTCCGTCCACGTGCCCAGGTTCCGACCCGCAAGGGTGAGGCTGATGTCGCTCACCCCCGGCGTGAACCCGGCCCGGCCCAGCAGCCGCTCGATCCCGAGGATCGAGAGCGAGACCTCGCGGAGCTTGGTGAAGTCGGCGTCCTCCACGTACGGGTCGATGCTGCCCAGGGCAGCGGCCACCGCCCGCGCCTGCTCCTCAACCGGGGCCGAGGGGTCGTTGATCGCCCGGCAGTTGAAGAACGTGTTGCAGCGGAACTCTTCCGTCGAGTTGAAGAGCTTGTGTCCGCCCTTGTGGTCGACCAGGGCGAACAGCCGCAGATGGTTGAACAGCGTCAGCGTGCTCGTGAACGAGATATCCCGCCTCGGGATCGACGTGCCCAGGTAGGTGGCCGAGTCGCCGAGCACCACCTCGTCCAGCCCGATCACGCCGTTGTTGTCCGCGTCCTCCCACTCCAGCAGCGGGATGCCATAGTAGTGCCCGAGCGGCAGGTCTTCCGCGTGCCGCTGCGAGTTGCCGCCGATCCCGTAGATGATCGGGTCGATCCCGGCACCCAGCTCCACCAGCTCGTTGTCGTTCGTCGCGTAGCTGAACGTGGCGTCCCAGATGACCGGATCCCTGGTCAGCAGGCGGGCGTTGAGCATCGCCTCCCAGCCCGTGTTGGACACCTTCCCGAGGTTCACCGTCTGCGTCAGGCTCGACCCGAGCGACGGCGCGAGCCGCCGGCTCACCAGGGCGTCGCTCGACCGCTTGTCGTAGTACGCCACCTCCAACCCGAGCCGATCATTGAAGAACCCCGCATCGAAGCCGACCTCCCACTCCTCCGACTGCTCCGGCTCGAGGTCCGGGTTGCCCGCGCCGCCCACCGTGATGGCCGGCAACGACATGCCCTGGATGGTCGCCACGGAGGCCGTATAGAACTGGCGCGCCGTGCGGAACCCGGGCATCAGACCGGAACGGCCCCACGCGGTGCGCAGGCGCAGTGAGGTCAGCGCCTCCACCTGCGGGAACCACGGCTCCTCGGCGATCACCCAGGAGGCGCTCATCGACGGGTACCACTGGAAACCGAACTGCTGGCCGAAGTTGCTGTTCCGGTCCCCGCGCACGGCCCCGGTGACGAACACCCGGTCACGCCAGGCGAGCTGCTGCGAGCCCAGCAGGCTCACCGTGCGGGTGGTCTGGTTGAACTCGCCCACGCCGAACCGCTCGCTCACCGAGCCCAGCCCTTCCGTGCCCGGCAGCATGTTGTAACCCTCGGCATCGGTGCGCTCGAAGCGCTCCTGGCGGAACTCGCCGCCCAGCGTGCTCGTGGCGTTGATGTCCTCCGTGATCCCGTAGGCGCTGATGGCGTTCCCCCGGGCCGTGTACGTCCGGATCAGCCCCTCGGCCACGAACCGGTTGCCGATGGCGTTGTCCTCGTCGAACGCCGGATCCCAGATCCCCGGCGGGACGTTCCAGACGTCCTCCCGGCTGGCCAGGTCGATTCCGCCGACACCCGTGAGGGTCAGCCAGTCCAGCGGACGCCAGTCCACGTCCAGGCTGTTGATGAAGCGGTGCAGGTTCTGCCTCGCGTCCAGCGCCAGCCGCCATTCGTTCGGGAACGCGAAGTATCCGCGGGTGAAGTCGTTGTCCGTGGCGCTCCCGAGCAGCCCCGCGCCGATGAACCCGAACGTGTTGTTGTCGTTGCCCGGCAGTGCGGTCTGGCTCGTCGTGTAGCCGCTCCGCAGCGACACGTCGACGTTGTTGCGGAGCTGCGCGTTCAGGTTCGCCCGGAACGCGTACCGGTCCACCCAGTTGGCCTCGTAGATCCCCTCCTCGTCGTCACGCTCGCCCGAGAGGAAGTACTGCACCTGATCGCTCCCGCCGCGGGCGCTCATCCCGACTCTCCAGTCGGTCCCCGTCCGGAACGGCGAGACCTCCTCGAGCGGGTTCCACTCGCGTAGCTCACTCTGCTCGCACGTCCCGGCGGCGACGTGGTACACCCGGCAGACCCCATCGGGCGAGACGCCCTGGTAATTGGCCGGGTAGTCCGTGATGTCCTCGAGCTGGCCGTACTCCGTGTACACGTTCCACCGCGTCGTCCCGGCGCGGCCCCGCTTCGTCGTGATCTGGATCACGCCGTTCGCCGCCGCCGTCCCGTACAGCGCCGATGCCGCCGGGCCCTTCAGGACCTCGATGCTCTCGATGTCCTCCGGGTTGATGTCGTTCATGCGCGAGATGCTCTGCCCGCCTATCCCGATAGCGAACGACTCCGCCGCGTTGTCCACCTGCACCCCGTCCACGATCAGCAGCGGCTCGTTCGACAGCGAGATGCTGTTCGCGCCCCGGATCCGGATCCGGGCACCCGTCCCCGACGTGCCCGCGCTCTGCAGCACCGACACGCCCGCCGCCCGGCCCTGGATCAGCTGCGAGAACGTCTGCACCGGGGCCAGGTCCACGTCGCCGACGTCGATGTTCGATACCGTGCTGCCAACCTCGCGCCGACGCTGCGTCTGACCCGTGGCGGTCACCACCAGTCCCTCCAGCGCAATGGCCGACTCCCCGAGCTCGAAGTCCGCCGTGGCCGTACCGCCTGGCGGAATCGTCACCTCGCGGGTGACGCTCGAGTAGCCGATCAGCGTGGCGCGGATCTCCCGCTCCCCGGCAGGCACGTTCTGGATCAGGAAACGACCTTCCGAGTTCGTCAGACCGCCGATGTTGGTGCCGACTACGGACATCTGCGCGCCCACCAGCGGCTGGTTCGTCGCCTCGTCCACCACCTGACCGGCGACCGCCCCGCGCTCCTGCGCGTGTGCCAGCGTCGGAGCCGCAGCGCACAGCAGCACGACCGTGGCAGCGGCCCAGAAGCCGGCTCGCTTCCCACACGACAGTGTGTTCATATGACCCTCCTTTGGGGGGGGTTGGGGAATGCGCGACCGACGGAAGGCGCCGGTCGCTCGAGCAGGGCCTGGCCCCGCACGTGCACGAAGTCGACAGGCCCGTTCGCCAACTGATTCGAAACCGCCTTGACAGCAGACTTCCTCCGCACGCAATAACCGCACCTCCAAACTCAGGATCGGGATCGGGGGAGAGGGGCGATTCTCCATCACAATCGAGCCCGGCTTCGGAGAGGCTCCCGCGCGCACCAACCCGGACCCGGGCGCACCGCCCCCGGGTCGGACCAGTAGGAGCGTCATCCCGGCGCCAGGACCAGGATGAC
>JBKGZE010000211.1:0-4940 GCA_046545735.1 Gemmatimonadota bacterium
GGACCCGCCGGTCCCGCCGGGGTCGGAGCGCGATCCAGACGGCCCGCTCGAGCGTCAGCGGCAGAACGAACCCGTCGTTGTAGTCGGTATGCTCCCCGATCAGGTTCACACGACCCGGTGCCCGCACCACCACGGCCGGCGCTTCCCCCAGCTCCTGGTGGTAGGCCGCCTCCACCCGGTCCAGCACAGGCTGCTCAGTCATCGGTCGTAAACGCGTACACGGTAAGAGATTCGTAGCTGCCGCCCGGCCGCAGGATGGTGGACGGGAAGTGCGGCTGGTTCGGCGAGTCGGGGAAGTGCTGGGTCTCGAGCGCCACACCGGCGTGGGCCACGTACGGCCGACCGTCCTTCCCCGCCACACCGTCCAGGCCGTTCCCCGTATAGAGCTGGATCCCCGGCTCGGTGGTCCGGACCTCCAGGACCCGCCCGCTTCCGGGGTCCCGGACCCGGGCGGCGAGCCGCGGTCCGGGGCCCCCGGCGGCCCGCACCACGTAGCTGTGGTCGTACCCGCCGCCGATCCCGAGCTGCTCGTCCCGGTGGTGCAGGCGCTCCCCGATCGGCCGCGGCGTCCGGAAATCGAACGGGGTACCCGCCACCGGGCGAAGCTCGCCCGTCGGGATCTGCGTGCCATCCACCGGGACGAACCGGTCGGCCGGGATCTCGAGAACGTGGTCCAGCACGTGGGCCGACCCGGGGCCGCCGAGGTTGAAGTAGCTGTGCTGCGTGAGGTTCACCGGGGTGGGCCGGTCCGCGGTCGCGTGGTACTCCACCACCAGCTCGTTGGCCGGTGTCACGGTATACCGCACGCGGACCCGCAGCGTGCCGGGGTAGCCTTCCTCCCCGTCCGGACTGGTGTATCGCAGGACCAGCCCGTCACCGCCGCGGTCCCGGACCGGCTCCGCGCGCCACGCGACGGCGTCGAACCCGCAGCGCCCGCCGTGCAGGTGGTGCGGCGGCTCGTTCGTCGCCAGCCGGTGCTCCGCGCCGTCGATGGAGAAGCGACCCCGGGCGATCCGGTTCGCGTAGCGCCCGATCAGTGCGCCGAAGTAGGCGGGGTTCTCGACGTACGCGGCCGGCTCGTCCAGCCCCAGGACCACGTCTTCGATGCGGCCGTCCCGGTCCGGCACGCGCAGCGCCCGGATGATCCCGCCGTGGTCCAGCACCTCCACCGCGAGCCCTCCCGGGCTCGTCAGGGTGTAAACCTGCATCGCTCCCGGCCCCCTCTCCTGCACCACCTCGATCCGCCGCCACCTCGATCCGCCTGCTCGCCCCGGTCTGCGAGCGTGTACCGGCCGCGGACGCGGACACCGAGCCTACCGACGCCTGGGCAAAGCATAATCCGTGCGCGACGGCCGGGGGCCCCCGCGGCCTCGGGGCCCGGCGGCCGGGTGGGGAGCGGGATCAGTCGAGCTCGTAGATCCGCCGGCCGTAGCCCCCGAGCTCGACGGTGGGGCCGGTGGCGTGGCCGGCGCCGAGCAGGTCGGCTGCACCGGTCAGGTCGATGTCGCTGAGCGTCACCGTGAGGGGGTCCGGCCGGGCGTTGACCAGGACCACCGTGGTGCCGCGGCGGTACGCGATCACGTCGTCCTCGGCGTCCGTGACCACGAGCTGGAGCTCATCGCCCACGAACGACGGGTGCGTCTTCGACAGCTCGATCACGTGACGGTAGAAGGCGCGGGCCTCCTCGGCGCCCGGCTGGTCCCAGTCCACCGGCTCCTTGTCGAAGAGCCCGAGCACCTGCGGGCTTTCCACCGCCTGGCCGTTGTAGAGGAGCGGCGGCCCCGGGAGCAGCGCCATGGCGACGAAGGCGGCGCGGGCGCCATCGGAGCCGTTGAACAACTCGACGGGCGGGGCGTCCCAGGCGGTCTCGTCGTGGTTCGTGGTCATACGCATCCGATAGCCGCCCTCCGGCATGTCCGCCAGCTCCTCGATCTCCTCGCCCACGAAGGTCACGGCGGGTTGGCCCTCCCAGACCTGCTTGAGCCGGTGGTACGACGACCAGGGGTAGGTGAGGTCGAACCCGACCTCGTGCAGCCAGAGCTCGCCCCACTCGGCCAGCATGAGGATCGGCTCCTCCCTCGCCGCCCGCAGCTCCGGGATCAGCTCGCCGTAGAAGTCGGCCGGGATGAAACCGGCCACGTCCACCCGGAATCCGTCGATGCCGAACTCGGTGAGCCAGTACTTCATGGCGTCCGTCATGGCCCGCCGGAGGGCCGGGCTCGAGTAGTCCAGCTCGACTACGTCGGTCCAGTCGGTGAGGTTGCCCTCCGGGTCCCGCGGCACCGTCATCTCGCCGGCCTCGTCCCGGGCGTAGTACTCGGGGTGCTCGGTGACCCAGGGATTGTCCCAGGCGGTGTGGTTCGGGACCCAGTCGATGATGATCCGCATGCCCCGCTCATGGACCGCCTCCACCAGTGCCCGGAAGTCCTCCTCGGTGCCGAAGTCCGGGTTCAGCGCGCGATAATCCTTCACCGAGTAGGGCGACCCGTACTCTCCCTTCCGGTTCTCCTCGCCGACGGGGTGGATCGGCATGAGCCAGACGACCTCGGAGCCCGTGGCCTCGATCCGGTCCAGCCCGTCGATCACGCCCCGGAACGTGCCCTCGGGGGAGAAGTCGCGGACGAACACCTCGTAGATTGCGGTCTGTCCGGGGACCAGCGGCGGCAGGTCCGCGCCGGCGGCCGGGTCCTCGGGGGCGCACGACGCCAGCCCCAGGACGAGGACGGCGAGGAGTGCGTTGAATGGTTTCATGAAAGCCTCTCTGTCCCATCGCGAGCATGAGCCCGCCCGTTCGCTACCAGAAGATCACGTACAGCGTGATGGTGGCGGCCACGACGAAGGCGCCGGCGACCTTGGCGCCCCTCGAGGAGGTCAGCTCGATGTGCGGCGTATGCTCCAGCACATCCGGGTCGCTCTTCGGACGGAGCAGCGTCATGACCGTGAGGATGGCCAGGACGATGAAGAAGGCCACGGCCATCCGGTCCAGGAAGGCCAGGCTCGGCAGGGCGACCTTGAGCCCGCCGAAGACCACCGGGCAGACCAGCAGCCCCACGGCGCCGGACCAGCGGTTGGCCCGGGGCACGAAGAAGCCGAAGAGGAAGACCGCCAGGATCCCGGGTGAGATGAAGCCCTGGAACTCCTGGATGAAGGTGAAGATGCCGCCGAACGCCGGGTCGCCCAGGAGCGGCGCGACCAGGCAGCCGATGGCGGCGAAGACCGCCACCGTCGTCCGCCCCGTGAATACCAGCCCGGCCTCCGAGGCCGCGGGTTTCAGGTACCGTTTCCACAGGTCCATCGTGAAGATGGTGGAGGCGGCATTGAGCATGGAGGCCAGGGAGCTGACCACGGCGCCGAGGAGCGCCGCCAGGATGAAGCCCTGCAGCCCCACCCCGCTGGGGACCACCCGGCCGATGAGCAGCGGGAGCGCCGTGTCGTACTTGTAGCCCACCAGCCGCACGCGCTCGACATCGCGCCCGGACTGCCGGGCCACATCGCGGTTGAACTCCGCCAGCGCCTCGGCGCGGCTCGGGTTCGCCAGCGCCCATGCCTCGTCGTAGTCGAAGATCACCGGCGGCGACTCCGGGTCGTTCGCCGCATCGAGGTAGCGCGCCCACGCCCGCTCGTTGCCCGCCAGGATCTGCGGGTCACGGGCGGCCTCCGCCGCCATCTCGTCACTGAAGAGGTTGAACGCCGCGATCCCGGGGAAGACGATGACGAACGGGATCAGCAGCTTCAGCCCGGCGGCGAAGACGGTCCCCTTCTGGCCCTCGGCCAGCGACTGGGAGCCCAGCGTCCGCTGGATGATGTACTGGTTGAGACCCCAGTAGTAGAAGTTCGGGATCCACAGGCCCACTACGAGCGCCGTCCACGGCAGCACCAGGTCCCACGACGGCAGCACCATGTGGAGC
The DNA here is from genome assembly GCA_046545735.1 of Gemmatimonadota bacterium. Taxonomy (GTDB): domain Bacteria; phylum Gemmatimonadota; class Gemmatimonadetes; order Longimicrobiales; family RSA9; genus JAWVYT01. The sequence goes on from JBKGZE010000211.1 coordinate 3,909, forward strand.
TTGTCCGAGTTCAGCTCCATCAGCTTGGTCCAGCCGCCGGCGTCATCCGGCACGTCCACGGCGGCAGCCGTGTAGGTCAGCTCGGAGACCGGCGTCTGTCCGAGCATCTCCAGCACCAGGAAGAGGATCACGCCACCGGCCAGGATCAGGGCCGAGCCCTGGATCAGGTCGGCCCATGCGACCGCCTTCAACCCGCCGCTCACCACGTAGACCGCTGCGATCAGGCCGATGATCCACGCGGCGAGCACCAGTCCCACGCCCGGGAACAGGGTGCTCAGCGTGAGCGCGCCGGAGTAGATCACGGCCGAGATGGTGACGCCCACGTACATCACCATGGTGAAGATGGCCATGATGAACCGCGCCCAGTCGTTGAACCGGACCCGGAGGAACTCGGGGGCGGTGTAGACGCCGCTGCGGAGGAACTTCGGGAGGAAGAAGAACGCGACCACGATGAGCGTGATGGCCGCCATCCACTCGTAGCTCGCGATGGCCAGCCCCACGTAGTCGGCCGCCTGCCCCGACATCCCCACGAACTGCTCGGTGCTGATGTTCGCGGCGATCAGGGAGAACCCGATCAGCCACCACTGGAGTCCGCGACCGGCCAGGAAGTAGCCCTCGCTGTCCTTCTCCTGTCGGCTCTTCGCCAGGCCCAACGTCACAACGGCGGCCACGAAGGCGACGAAGATGCCGACGTCCAGCGCTGATAATGTGATCATCGAGGTCCCCGTGGCTCTAGGTTCGGCCGGTGACGGTAGATTTCCCCTGGGACCCCGTCAAGACGGGAGGCGGCCGCCGCCTCAGCCGAGCGCCCGGACGAGGGCGTCGGCGTACTGCTGGGTCGTGGCGCTCCCGCCCAGGTCCCGGGTCGTGTCCTCGCGCGGGCACTCGCGCAGACACCGCTGGATGGCGCCCCGGATCCGGACGGCCACCTCCTCCTGTCCCACGTGGTCCAGCATCATGCACGCCGCCAGCACCTCGGCGGTGGGGTTCGCCACGCCCTGCCCGGCGATGTCGGGCGCTGAGCCGTGGACC
>JBKGZE010000212.1:0-4930 GCA_046545735.1 Gemmatimonadota bacterium
AGGAAGACCTCCTGGCACACGGCCTCGTCGTCGCCGAAGAGGAGCCGCTTCACCTCGTTGCCGAGCACCACCACGCGGCGCTGGTCGGTGAGGTCGTGGTCGTTCAGGAACCGTCCGCCCGCCTGCGCGAAGACGTTCCGGAGCTCGCCGTAGTCGGGGCGTACGCCGGTCACGAAGACCTCGGTGCGCTTGTCGCCCCGGCGGATGTAGCGGCCCCAGGTCCCGTACTCGGGCGTGACGATGTGGATCTCGGGGACCTCGCGGGCCAGCAGCCCGGCGTCCTCCTGCACGAGGTTGATCCGCCGCCGTTCCGGAAATCCGCGGAAGGGGAGGGTGGTGCGGTTGCCGCTGACCAGGACGATGCCGTCGCCCATGCCCCGGGCGTTGACCGTCATCTGTTCCTGGAACCCGGTACCGAAGGCCAGGAGCGTGACCACGGCGGTGGTGCCCCAGGTGATCCCGAGGACGGTGAGCGCCGTCCGCAGCCGCTGGCGGCGGAGGTCCTCGAAGAGCTGGGCGAGCAGGGTCCGGAAGCGCATACGCGGCCGTCCGTCAGCCGCCGCTCACGGTCCGGACGGGCTTCTCCAGGACCACGTCACCTTCCTGGAGCCCGGAGAGGACCTCCACGTGGATCGCGTCACTCAGCCCGGTGCGGATCGTCCGCTTCTGCCGGGCCTCACCCGGGCCCGGCAGCTCGACCCAGGCAGAATCGCCCTCGAAGGTGACCACGCGCTCCGGGACCACCAGCACGTCGCGCCGCTCCTCCATGAGGATCTCCGCGTTGGCGCTGAACCCCGCCCGGAGTCGCACTTCCTCGGGCGCACGGAGGGTGATCTCCACCGGGAAGACGGTGGCGCTCTCTTCCGACCGGGCCTTGAGCGAGATGCGGGAGAGGACGCCCTCGACCACGTGACCGGGGAGCGCGCCGACGGTGATGCTCACCGGCATCCCTTCCCGGAGCCGGCCGACGTCGATCTCGTCCACCGTGCCCCGGAAGACGAGGCGGCCCATGTCGGCCATGGTCATGAGGACGGTCCCTTCCTGGTACGTGGAGAGCGGGACCACCGGGTCGCCGACCTCGACCGTTCTCTGGAGGATGTAGCCGGTGATGGGCGAGCGGACCACGCTCTGCACGGATCCGGCGCCGCTCCCCACACGGCCCGTCTCCAGGAGCGCGAGCCGGTCCCGGGCGGTGGTGAGCTGGAGCTCCGCTTCCCGGTACGAGCGCTCGATGGTGTCCAGCTCCTGCTGAGGCGCGAGCTCACGATCCACCAGCGCGGCTACCCGGTCCCGCTCCTTCCGCAGCGTCTGGACGGCGATCTCCCGGAGCTCCAGCGCGCGCCGCGCCTCCACCAGCTCCAGGGGCGTCGGGTCCGGGCGGATCTCCAGGAGCGGGGCGCCCTCCTCCACGTAGTCACCCTCCTCCGCGAACGCCTGCTGCACGACGCCGGAGACCTTCGACTTCACCGTGATCTCCGTCGCCGGCTCCACCGTGCCCACCGCCAGCGCCCTGGCGACGATCGTGCCCCGCTCCACCGCCACGCTGCGTACCGCCTCTTCGCCGCTGTCCCCTCGCGCCACCACGGCCCCGCCGAACACGATGACGACGGCCGTCGCGCCGAGAATGATCTGGTTCCTGCGTTTCATGTCGCTCGTCCCGTTCCAGGGTGACTCGCTGCCCGGACCCTTACGGTCGGAGGGGAAGGCGAGTTTCGTCGGCCGGATCGCCTGACCGGGGAGTACCACTGGCCGTTCCTCGCCCTCACATTCCTCAGCACCGCGGCCCTAGCCGCCTGGCTCGCCAGGCTCACCGAACGAGCCCTCGCCACCGAGAAGCTGATCACGGCCGCCGAGATGGACCGGGCCGACCTGGTCGGCGGACCCGCGCTCTTCCCACGCAAGGTGCTTCGATGGTTCGCCCTCCTGTGGGTCGCCCTCTTCCTCTCCTCCATGTGGTTCGCCGGGGAGCTGGAGATCCGCGCCCAGGTCGCGTTCAACATCCTGGGGCTCTTCGTCGGCGGATCCATCCTGATGATCCACCGGTACAGGCTCGACCCACGCACGGCCCTGGCGCTCCGGATGCCCCGACCCGCCGCCTGGATCGGTGTGATCCTCGGCGCGCCCTCCGCGCTCATCGTCGGCATCGGCCTCGCCCGGCTCGGAGAGTACATCGTTCCCGTGCCCGAACGGATGATCGAGGCCTTCGCCAGTTCATGGTGCCCGAAGGCGTTCCCCTCTGGCAGGTGATCCTCTTCCTCGCCGTGCTGCCCGGAATCGGAGAGGAGATCGCCTTCCGCGGACTGCTCCTCCACGGACTCCGACGACGGTTCCGACCCGTCGCCCTGGCCCTGGTCGTAGGACTCATCTTCGGACTCTTCCACGTCAGCCTGTTCCGCCTCATCCCGACGACCTACCTCGGCGTCCTCCTGGCCGGCGTCACCCTTCTCACCGGCTCCATCTTCCCGGCCATGCTGTGGCACGCCCTGAACAACGCCGCCGCGCTCGTACCCGCCCACCTCGACTGGTGGGGCGACGAGCCCACCATCCCAGGCTGGCTCTTCGCCGCCGCCGTGGTCGGACTGGCCGCCGCGCTCTGGATCATCTGGGTGAGCCGGACGCCCTATCCGGGGCTCCGGGGGCGCACGGGCGGCGCTTCATGGCGTCGCCGTGAGGCTGGCTGACACGACGCTGCACGGCCGCGGCCCAGTCTGCCCGTGTTCGCTGGGGTGCGCTCTGTGTTGGCGCTGCTGCGACCGCCGCTTCGCCCGGTGGGTCGGGCTCGCTCCGGGGCTTCCCGGCTCCTTCCCCTTTCGGCGGGTTGTGCGGCGGGTTACCTTTCATGAGAACCAGTTTCAACAAGCGCGAGGGGCCATGGCCACGGTAGAGATAGAGGTGGAGCGGATGGTGGGCGGGACGGGGGGTGCGGCGGAGCGTATGCGACTTGCGGAGGTCCCGCTGGGGGAGGAAGTGGAACTGGAGCGGATGGACGTGCCGGACTCGGATCTGGAGGCGCTTCTGGAGCGGGGTGTGCTTCCGGGCTGTCGTCTGTGTCCAGTGCGGCGTTCTCCGTTCGGTGATCCGATCGTGCGTGTGGAGGGGACGGTCCTGGCCCTGCGGCGGGAGATGGCGTGGTCGTTGTGCGTTCGGCGGGTGGACGCCGCGGCGTAGCGGGGGTCTGGGGTGGAGGTGGTGAGCGCTCCGCGTGAGGCGGAAGCGGAGCGGCTGGGTGCGGGTGAGGGGACGCCGCTGGTGGCGCTGGTGGGGCCGCCGAACGCGGGGAAGACGACGCTGTACAACCAGCTCACGGGGCTGCGCCAGAAGGTGGCGAACTACCCCGGAGTGACGGTGGAGAAGCACGTGGGCCGTGCGCGTCTGGTGGGTGACCGGGCAGTGGACCTGGTGGATCTCCCGGGGGTGAACGGCTTTTCTGCGCGCACGCTGGACGAGCGAGTGACGCGGGACGTGCTGGAAGGGAAGGTGGAGGGTCTGCGTTCGCCGGATGCGGTGGTGGTGATCGTGGACTCGACGCGCCTGGAGAGCCAGCTCATGCTGGTGGAGCCGATTCTGGAGCTGGACCTGCCGACGCTGCTTGTTCTGAACATGGTGGACGAGCTGGAGGAGCGGGGCGGCGGGATCCGGGACGGTGAGCTGGCGGCGTCGTTCGGGGTGGCAGTGGTGCGGACGAACGCGCGCACGGGCGAGGGCGTGGACCGGGTGCGGGCGTTCCTGTCGGAGCAGTGGGAGCGTGGCGTGGCTGGAGGCGGTGCGCCGGGCACCGCGCGGTCGCCGGGGAAGGTCTCCAACGTTTCGAGCGCGCGGCCGCTGCCGGTGGTGGACGCGTTCCGTGAGCGGCGGGAGCGGGTGCGGGAAGCGGTGGGTGCGGCGGAGTACCGGGCGCCGGGACCGTCGTCGTGGAGCGAGAAGCTGGATGGCGTGCTCCTCCACCGGGTGGGGGGGCCGCTGGTCTTCCTGGCCGTGGTGGTGCTGGTGTTCCAGGCGATCTTCACCTGGGCGACGCCGTTCATGGACGGCACGGAGTGGCTGATCTCGACCACGGGCGAGTGGCTGGCCCCGCGGCTCCCGGACGGCTGGGTGCGCTCGCTGGTGATCGACGGCGTATTCGCCGGTGTGGGCTCGGTGATCGTGTTCCTCCCGCAGATCCTGATCCTCTTCCTCTTCCTTGGGCTGCTGGAGGATTCCGGGTACATGGCGCGGGCCGCGGTGATCGCCGACCGGCTCATGTACCGGGTGGGGCTTCAGGGCCGGGCGTTCCTCCCGCTGCTGAGCGGGTACGCGTGCGCGATCCCGGCGATCCTGGCGGCGCGGACCGTGGAGGACGAGCGGGACCGGCTGGCCACGATCTTCGTGACGCCGTTCATGACCTGCTCGGCCCGGCTCCCCGTATACGCGCTCCTGATCGCGGCGTTCATCCCCGAGCGGCCGCTGCTGGGCCCCGTCATGGGCACGCGGGCGGCCACGCTCCTGGGGCTCTACGCCCTCGGCGTGGTCGCGGCGGTGGGGACCGCGTTCCTGCTGAAGCGGACGCTGCTGCGCGGGAAGTCCACGAGCTTCATGATGGAGCTGCCGCCGTACCGGGTCCCGTCGCTCCGATCCATCGGGATCCGGCTGCTGGACCGGAGCCGGATCTTCCTGAGTCGCGCCGGCCGGATCATCTTCACGGTGACCGTGGTGCTCTGGGTGTTCACCCAGTTCCCGCGGACGCCGGAGGGCCCGCCGCCGATCGAGGCCAGCGTCCTGGGGCAGGTCGGGCAGGCGATCGAGCCCGCCATCGAGCCGCTGGGCTTCGACTGGCAGATCGGGATGGGGCTGGTCTCGTCGCTGGCCGCGCGGGAGGTGATCGTCGGTACCCTCGGCACGATCTACGGCGTTCAGGACGCAAGTGAGACCTCACTCTCCCTGCAGGAGAACC
>JBKGZE010000213.1:0-4916 GCA_046545735.1 Gemmatimonadota bacterium
CCGTAGTCGAAATCGCGGGCGGAGACGAAGTAGAGGTACCGCCCCGCCGGGTCGAAGGCCGGGCTCGCCTCGTCGGTCATATCGCCGGTGACCTGCGTGGCCGCGTCGCGGTCGAAGGAGTAGAGCCAGATCGAGCTCATGGTGTTCGGACCCCGCTTCCCGAACGCGATCCACCTGGAGTCCGGCGACCAGGCGAAGTCGCTCAGCCGGCCCGTGGTGGTCCGGTCGACCTCGCGGATCTCGCCGCTCGCGACCTCGACCGCCCGGATCCGGTTGCGCTGGTCGCTCCACGCGATCCACTCCGAGTCCGGCGACCAGACGGGCGCGTAGATCCAGCTCTCGCCCCCGGTGGTCAGCTGCCGGGGCTCGCCCCCAGCCGCCGGGCGCACGTACAGCTCGTACGACCCGGTGGCGTCCGACAGGTAGGCGATCCGGCGGCCGTCCGGCGACCAGGCGACGTTCCGCTCCCGCTCACCCGGCGTCTCGCTCAGGTTCCGGGTGTTCCCGTGCTCCGCGGGCACGGTGAAGACCTCGCCCCGGGCACCGAAGACCACCCGCTTCGCGCTCGGCGAGAGGTCGAACGACTCGATGCGGTCGCTCACGTCCGCCCAGTAGGGCGTGGTGTACGGCCGGTCGCCCGGGACCGTGATACGAAGCTTCCGGGTCGCGTCCGTCGCCGGGTCCAGGTGCCAGAGCCAGCCGCCGCTCTGATAGACGATGCCGCCCTGCCCCCGGCTCGGCCACAGCACGTCGAAGTCGTCGTGCCGGGTGACCTGCGTCAGCGAGCCCGTGGCCGTGTCGTGCTTCCACAGGTTCAGCTTGCGGTCCTCGCCCCGGTCGCTGACGAAATAGACGTCGTCACCCACCCACAGCGGGAAGTTGTCCGTCCCCTGGTACTCCGTGATCCGCTCCGAGCTGCGGTTCGCCAGGTCGTAGAGCCACACGTCCTGCTGACGCCCGGCCTCGTACCGCTTCCAGTGCCGCCACTCCCGGCTCTTGATGTTGTAGGCCAGCTTCGTCCCCGTGGCGTCGAACGTGGCGCCCGATGCGCCCTCCGGGATCTCCAGCGGCTGCTCGAGACCCCCGTTGAACGGGTCCACCAGGTAGTAGCGGCCCACCCGGTCCCCGAACGGCGTGCGGTGCGCACGGATCAGGATCTTCGAGCCGTCCGGCGTCCAGTCCAGCACCAGGTGATCGTAGCCGCCCCGCGGCGGCATCGGGCCCACGTCCGGGTAGAACGTCAGCTGCCGCGGCTCCCCGCCCGCCGCCGGGATCACGTAGACCTGTCGCGTGCCCGCGTACTCGCCGCTGAACGCGATCCAGCGCCCGTCCGGGCTGAATTTCGCGAAGATCTCGAGCCCCGGGTGCGACGTCAGCCGCGTCGCCGTCCCGCCGCTCAGCCGCGCCGTGTAGAGGTCGCCGGCGTAGGTGAAGACCACCCGGTCGCCGTGTATGTGCGGGAAGCGCAGCAGCCGCGTCCCGTCCTCCTGGCCCGCGGCCGTGCCCAGCTGGGCCGCGGCCGGCGTGGTGAGCAGAAGCGCCGCCACCAGGGCGACGCCCAACCGTACCATAGATCTCATCGTCCCGGCTCCGTCGTCGGGGTCCAGTCCTGGGTGTGGGCCAGAAAGCTACGACGACCGGACAGTCGCCACCAGCCGGTGGAGGAGCAGAGCCGGACGCTGGTGGACGTGCTGGATACGATCGAGGCGCTCGCGCGGGAGCGGGGCGTGCTGCTGGGGCTCGTCCTGGACGAGTTCCAGGATCTGGCCGAGATCGGCGGGGAGCGGGTGGAGTGGGCGGTCCGGGGTGCGATCCAGAAGCACGAGCATGTGAGCTACATCTTCGCGGGCTCGAAGCCGCACCTGATCCGCCGCATGCTCCACGACAAGGGTCGGGCGCTGTATCAACTGGCCGACGAGCTGCCGTTCGGGCCGATCGATCCGCTCCGGATGGCGGAGTGGATCGACGAGCGGCTGGGGTCGGCGGGGATCGAGAGCGCGGGGGCCGGGGCGGCGTGTGTGGCCGTGGCGGGTCCCCGGACGCGGGACATCGTGGAGCTCGCGCGGAAGTGCGCGGACCGGGCGGCTTCGGCCGGCTCTGCCGATGCCGATTCGGTCCACCAGGCGTTCCTGGAGCTCATCTTCGAGAAGGACGATGGGATCCGCTCATGGTGGGACGGGTTGACGGCTCTTCAGCAGAACGTGCTCCGGGCGGTGGCGGGTAGCGCGGACGGGTTGACCACCGCCCGCACGCGCCGCCGCTTCACGCTTCCGAGCACGGGGAGCGCCGCCAACACGGCGAAGGCCCTGCTGGAGGGCGGGCGGCTCGTGCGGACGGACAACGGGTCGGGCTACGTATTCGACAACCCGTTCGTCCGCGGCTGGGTCGTTTATCACGCGCTGCCGGACCTCGGGCTGACTCTACGCTGGACGCACCGGGCGTCGGAGACGGCGGAGTACGCGGACGCGCGCTGACTCGATCGGTTCGGCGGCGCACCACCGTTCGTCCGCTCGCGCTTGACGCCCACGGCGACCGCGCCTGGCGCCCACGGCGATCCCGCCTGGCCCCCCCGGCGCTCCTCCCCGCTCAGCCGACCAGCACGCTCCAGAGGATCCCGGCGGCGATGGCGGAGCCGATGACGCCTGAGACGTTGGGCGCCATGGCGTGCATGAGGAGGAAGTTGTTGGGGTCTTCCTCCTGGCCGACGTGCTGGACCACGCGGGCCGAGTCCGGGACGGCGGAGACGCCGGCGGCGCCCACGAGCGGGTTGATCTTCTCCTTGAGGAAGAGGTTCATCCCCTTGGCGGTGAGGATCCCGGAAGCGGTGGCGATGGCGAAGGAGAGGGCGCCGAGGCCGAAGATCCCCAGCGACTCTGTGGTCAGGAACGTCTGGGCCTGGGTGCTGGCGCCGACCGAGAACCCGAGCAGGATGGTCACCACGTCGATGAGGGAGGTCCGGGCGCTCTGGGCCAGCCGCTCGGTGACGCCGCTCTCCTTCATCAGGTTGCCGAACATGAGCATGCCCACGAGCACGATGGAGCCGGGTGCGATGAGGGCGGCGATGATGAAGGTCCCGATGGGGAAGAGGATCTTCTCCCGCTTCGAGACGGTGCGCGGGGCCTTCATCCGGATGAGCCGCTCCTTCCTGGTGGTGAGCAGCTTCATGATGGGCGGCTGGATGACGGGCACCAGCGCCATGTAGGAGTAGGCGGCGATAGCGATCGCGCCCAGCAGGTGGGGCGCGATCTGGGAGGAGAGAAAGATGGCGGTGGGCCCGTCGGCGCCGCCGATGATTCCGATCGCGCCGGCCTCGGCGGGGGTGAACCCCAGGTAGAGGGCGCCGATGAGGGTCAGGAAGATCCCGATCTGGGCGGCGGCCCCGAGAAAGACGAGGCGGGGGTTCGACAGCAGGGTCGAGAAGTCGGTCATGGCCCCGATGCCGAGGAAGATCAGCGGCGGGTAGACCCCCTGCGAGACGCCGAGGTAGAGATAGTAGAGGACGCTCCCCTCGTCGTATACGCTCAGGTTCATGCCCGGGATCACCGCCAGGTTGCCGACGATGGCGCCGAACCCGATGGGCAGCAGGAGGAGCGGCTCGTAGTGCTTGATGATGGCGAGGCTGATGAAGATGGCGCCGATGGCGATCATCAGCAGGTTGCCCGCCGTGAGGGTCGCGAACCCGGTCTGGGCCAGGAAATCGAAGAGTGTTTCCATCAGCCGATGATCATCAGCTCCTGGCCCTGGCCGACGGCGTCGCCGGGGTTCACCAGGATCTTGCCCACCGTACCCGCCACCGGCGCGTTGATCACGTTCTCCATCTTCATGGCCTCCATGATCAGGACCGGCTTGCCGGCGGGGACCTCGTCGCCCTCGTTCACCAGGACCTTGAGCACCTGGCCGGGGATCGGCGCGGTCACGGAGCCGGCGCCGCCACTCGGCGGGGGCGCCTTCGACACCGTTTCCGTCGCCCGTGCCAGCGACTTCTTCGGTTGAATCGGCGACGGCTTCGGGCCCTCGCTCACCACGTCTTCGACGTGCACCGTGTACCTCGTACCCTCCACCTCCAGCTCGGCCGTCCCGCCCGAGAACTTCTTCACCGTGATGGAGAACTGCTTCCCGTTGATGTCAAGCTCGTACCTACGCATCCGCGATAACCTCTATAGCCTCGAGGAGAGGGTGCGCATCTTCCCGATCGCCGTCCAGACGCCGCGCTCTCCGCCTTCCCGCAATGTGATCCGCTGTCGATCCTGCGACCGCTGCCGCTCGCGCTCCGCGTCGATCACCGTGGCGATCGCCACCAGGAGATCCGGATCGATCTCGAGCGACAGCTCCTCCTCCATCACCGCGGCGTCGGCCGCCTGCATCCGGACCGCCGAGCGCTCCTTCCACTGCCCCGCCCACTCGAGCGCCCTCGGCAGCAGCGCAATGTACCCGCTCGTGAGCAGGAGCCCGAACACCACGACCACCATCCCGGTCACCGCGATGCCGACCCCGTTCCCCGCTACGATGTTCTCGATCCCCATCTGCTTACCCTTCCACTCCGTTCCCTCCGCTCACTCCGCCCGGCCGCCCGGCCACCCTGCCACCCTGCCACCCTGCCACCCTGCCACCCCGTTTACGGTTCACGGGTTACGGTTCACAGGCCCGGCCACCCTGCCACGCCGGCCCCCCGGCCACCCGGCCACCCTGCCACCCGGCCACCCCGTTTACGGTTCACGGGTTACGGTTCACAGGCCGTACCGTCTGCCGTCAACCGTCTACCGTGAACCGTCTACCGTGAACCGACCACCGTGAACCGTCTACCGTGAACCGTCTACCGTGAACCGTCTACCGTGAACCGTCTACCGTGAACCGAGCTCCTCCTAGAGCGGGATGTTTCCGTGCTTCTTCGGCAGATTCGATTCCTGCTTGTTCTG
>JBKGZE010000214.1:0-4905 GCA_046545735.1 Gemmatimonadota bacterium
CCACGAAGACCGCCCGCTCCCCCTCGTACCCCGTCGGGGAGTAGCCCTCGAGCGAAAGGAGCAGCGCGCGGACCGAGTCCTCGAGCAGCACCGTGTCCTCGTCCGGCTCATCGCCCGTGAACAGGACCACCGTGTCATCGACCTCCCGGACGCCCGCCGGGAGCCCCGGCACCCGGCGCACGGCCGGCTGCTCCGCCGCCGGGTCCGGACGCGCCGCCGGGTCGACGCGCTCGGCGGCGGTGTCGGGCGGAAGGTACCCTGGAGGCAGCGTGTCCACACCGGCTTCGGACGCGGTGTCGGCGGGTTCGGCCAGGGAGTCGGCGACGGTGGTGTCGGGCTGGACCGGGTCGGTGGGCATGGCCCGGAGCCGGAGCAGCGCGCGCTCCCGCAGGGTCATGCTGTCGACGGGAACGGTGTCACGGGCGAGGGTGTCCCCCGCGGCCGGAGGCGTCCGCTCTCTCGTAGTGTCCTGCTGCGCGGCCGCCGGTCCGGCCGCCAGGGCTCCGGACAGGATGAGCGCCCCGACGACCCAGCGGGCCCCGGGGGGCCGCCAGGCCGGCAGTCCGGCTCGCGTGTGGGCCGCGGGTCCTACGCTCCGTTCCACGTCTTCGCCTGCGCTTCCTCTTCCTTCTCCTGTCGCCGCCTCCGCCGCCGCTCCACCAGGCGCGCCAGCCAGATCCCCAGCTCGTAGAGCAGCAGGAGCGGGATCATGAGGAAGATGGTGAGGATCACCACGTCGCCCGGTGTGATGAAGCTGGCCACGATCGTGATGATCACGATGGCCCAGCGTCGCCCCTTCTTCAGCATGGTGGTGTCCACCACACCCACCGCCGCCAGCACGAGCATGACCACGGGCAGCTCGAAGACCAGTCCGAACCCGAGCAGTGTCCGGGTCACCACCGACATATACGGCCCGATGGTGATGTTCTGTTCCAGGCTCCCCTGCTGGAACTGGGCGAAGAACTCGAACATCACCGGCAGCGCGACGAAATAGGCGAGGGCCATCCCGCCCATGAAGAGCAGGAGCCCGAAGTAGAGGGCGGGCACGATCGCCCGCTTCTCTTCCGGCAGCAGCGCCGGCGAGAGGAAGATCCAGAGCTGATAGATCACCACGGGCGATGCCAGGAGGACGCCCGTGGTGAGGGTGAGCTTCAGCGTCACGATGAACGGGTCCGCCGGGCTCAGGTAGGCCAGCTTGCCTTCCTCCAGCAGCGGCCGCATCGGCTCGATGAGGAGCCCCAGCACGTCGAACCGGGTGACCAGGAACCACCCGATCACCGCGCCGATGGCCACCGCCAGAAGGCTCCAGATGATCCGCCAGCGCAGCTCCTCCAGGTGGTCGAGGAACGGCATCTCCTCGGACCCCGACGGACGCTTCGCGAACGCGGCGACCCGGTGTTTCGCTTCCTTCACAGCGGCAGCTCCTCCTGGTTCTTCCGCGCTTCCAGCCTCGCCCGCGCCTCGTTCAGATCCTCCAGCTCCTCCACGAACTCCTCGATGTCCTGGAAATCACGGTAGACGGAAGCGAATCGCACGTACGCCACGTAGTCCTTCTCCCGCAGCTGCGCCATCACCAGCTCGCCCAGCTCCCGGCTCCGCAGCTGGTCCCTGCCGCTCACGTCGTCCTCGATACCATCCACCATCGCCTCGATCTCCGCCTCCGTGATCGGGCGCTTCGCGCACGGCAGGCGGATCGAGCGCAGCAGCTTCTCCCGGTCGAACGGCTCCACCGTACCGTCGCTCTTGATCACCTGCACCGGCCGCTCCTCCACAACCTCGTACGTGGTGAATCGACGACCGCAGCTCACGCACTCACGACGACGACGGATGGCCCGACCTTCCCGGCTCGTCCGGGAGTCGACCACCCGGTCCTCCGTCTCATGGCAGTATGGACAACGCATCCCTGTATCCTGCTCAAAAAGGGCGCCCGGCGGAAGTGAGACTCCGCCGGGCACGCGTGGGTCCGGGCGCGGCGGAGCGGGCCGACTCCCCCCGCGCCGCGGATTGGTGGTCCTCGCGGGCGGCTACATTCTCTCCAGCGCCGCCTCGGCCATGCGTCGCGCGTCGGAGTCCGGGTATCCGGAGATCACCCGCTCGAAGTAGCGGCGTGCCCGCTCCGCCTGCCCGCGCTCCTGCGCGATGACACCGGCCCTGTACAGGGCCCGGGGCGCGGCCTCTGAGTTCTGGTACCGCTCCACGACGCGCTCGAACGCCCGGAGCGCGTCGTCGTACTGCTCTTCCATGGCGTACGTCTCCCCGAGCTGACGCTGTGCGTCCGGCGCCATGGGGTGGTCCGGGTAGTCGTCCACGATCATCTGGAACGCCCGGCGGGCGGTGGCGGCGTTGCCCCGGTTCACCTGCTCCAGCCCGGCGTCGTAGATCTCCTGGGCCTCGTCGTAGGTGCCGGCGGCTTCGCCCGGGTCGCCTTCCGGCTCGTCGCCGCCGCTGGCGCCCACGGCCTGGACGGCCGCGGCCAGCTCCTGATCCAGCTGGTTGAGCCGGATCTGGACCTGTCCCGTCAGCTCGCCCACCTGCACGAGCTGGTCCTGGAGCGTGTTCAGCTGGTTGGCCAGCTCGCCCCGGACATCCAGCAGCCGCTCGGTGGTGACCGTCAGCGAGTCGAGGATCTGCCGGTTCTGCATCTGGAGCAGCTGGTAGATGGAATCCTGCCGCGCTTCGACCCGCGCGAGGTCCTCGCGGACGTCGCGGATATCGCCCTTGGTGGCGCAGCCGGTGGTCCCGAGCGCGAGCACCGCCGCGAGCGGCAGGAGGCCCCGACGCGCGAGCCGGCGGGCGCGGGTCACCCCGCACCCACCGGCCGCGTTCGGGTGAGCGTGTCGGTTCACGACCCGCCCGGCACGCGCAACTGGTCGCCGCCGGCGACGATGGAGAACTCGTCGCGCCGGTTCATGGCCCACGCGTCCTCGTTGCTGGCGTTCACCAGCGGCCGGTCCTCGCCGAAGCTGACGGTGGTGATCCGCGTCGACGCGATGCCGAAGCCGACGAGGAAGTCCTTGGCCGCCTCGGCGCGGCGCTGGCCGAGCGCGCGGTTGTACTCGATGGAGCCGCGCTCGTCGGCGTGGCCGGCAATGCGGATCTGGACGTCCGGGTTCGCCCGCATCACGGCCACCTTCTGCATCAGCTTCTGCTCGGCTTCGGGCGTGATCTCGGACCTGTCGTAGGCGAAGTGGATCATCTCCTCCATGATCTCGCGAGCGGCCTCGGTCTCCATCCGGATCGCGCGTTCGCGCTCGCGCACCCGGTCCAGGCTGTCCTGCCGGGCCTGCTCGGCGCGCCGGATGCTGTCCTGGCGAGCCTGCTCCGCCTGGATGCTGTCCTCCCGCATCTGCGCGAGCTCCTCCGGCGTCGGACCCTCGGGCTCCGGGTTCCCGCCACACGCCGCTGCCCCACCCAGGGCCAGCGCCGCCAGCACCACGGGGATCGTCAGACGATGCTTCATCGCGTCGCTCTCCTCTTTCTTCCGCTTCGGTTGCGTTTGATGACGCTCAGGGTCGGGCCGTGAGCGCGGACGCCTCGTTCAGGACCGGCGACCAGTCCGGCATCCGGTAGCGTCCCCCAGTAACCAGGGGCCGTATGCGACCTGTAACGAGGTCGATAACATACAACCCCATGCCATCCTCGCGCACCCCGCTGAACACGATGTGGCGCCCGTCGGGCGCCCAGCTCGGGTCCTCGCTCCGCCCCTCGGCGGTGATCTGCTGCACGGCGCCACCCGGGCGATTCGCGTCGGCTACCATCACCTGAAACACGCCGCCACGGCTCCGGCCGTGAAACACGATCTGAGTTGTGCGTGGGGACCAGTCGGGCGAAGTGTAGTATCCCGGTCCACCCATTTCAAATGGAGTGACCAGGACGGCCTCGCCGCCCCCGGCCGGCATGGTGAAGATATGGGGCGCTCCGAGGCGGTCGGATTGGAACACGATCCGGCGTCCGTCGGCCGAGTACGAGGGGTGCATGTCGATGCGCGGCCGCTGGCTCAGCCGACGCAGGCAGCAGTACCGCTCGACGTCGTAGTCGTGGATCTCCATGCCCCCGTCGATCCAGAGGGCCAGCGCCAGCCGATCTCCGTCCGGCGAGTATGCGGGCGTCTGCGCGGGCAGTCCCCGCCGTGTCAGGGTACGGGTCGCGCCCGTCCCCAGGTCCAGCTCGATCAGTCGGTCGCTCTCGACGTAGTCCGTCTCGCCGAAGGCGATCCGGTCCCCGCCCGGCGCCCAGGCGGGCGAGTAGATGGACTCCCCCTCGTGGAGCCGCGTGAGGTTCTCGCCATCCGAGTCCACCACGAGCAGCTGGTGGGTGCCGTCCCGCCCCAGCAGCGTCAGCGCGATCCGGGTCGCCGCGATCCCCGGCTCGCCCGTGGCCCAGCGGACCACCTCGTCGGAGGCCGCGTGTACGGCCATGCGGAACCCGGGGTCGTCCAGCGGCGGGAGCGAGAACTGGCGGATCTCCTTGATGGAGCCGTAGACGACGTCGTGGAGCGCCAGCCGCAGACCGTACCCCGTCTCCGTCGGCTCGACGGAGCCCGTGACCAGGTACACCACGCCGAGGGAGTTCCAGGCCCCGTACTCGGGCGGACCCTCCTGCAGCCGCTGCGGGATGCTGAACATCATCTCGAACCGGTCCGAGTAGTCCAGGTCACGCTGGACGATCCGGTGGACGGCCTCGGCCGCCCGGCCCGCGCCATGGCCGGTGAACGGCTGCACCGCCAGCCGGTCCCGGTACTGCGCCTCGTACACCAGCTTGAGCTGCACCCCCTTCGGCACGTCCATCTGCTGGGGGTCCTGCGCCCGAAGCGATTCCGGCGCCAGCAGTGAGCCGGCAGCCACGATGGCGAGCGCCAGCGCCAGGACCGCCGCGAGGATGAGGATGCTGACGCCGATCCGGGTG
>JBKGZE010000215.1:0-4887 GCA_046545735.1 Gemmatimonadota bacterium
CCGGGCCGACAGGCCCGGACATTTGCGGGGGCGAACGCCCCCGCCATTTGCCGCGTCACGCGGCCATTTTCCGGGCCGCCAGGCCCGGACATTTGCGGGGGCGCAGCCCCCGCCATTTGCCGCGTCACGCGGCCATTTGCGGGGCGGAGCGTCGCTCCGCCCCGCCCGCGGCCCCGCCTACTTCCTCCGCCTCTCCCGCCGATCCTTCAAGTACCGTTGCCGCGCCTCGACATTCGACATCCACGGCTTCCGCTCGAAGTAGCTCTTCGTCATCTCCGCCACCTGCGGCGACAGGATTATCATGGCCAGCAGGTTGGGCAGGATGACGATGCCGAGGAAGACGTCGCCAAGGTCCCAGATCACGGTCAGGGGCAGGACGGCGCCGACGAAGTGCATCAGGACGAACGCCAGCTTGTACGGCAGGATGGCTCTCGGGCCGAAGAGGTAGTTGGCGCAGCGGTCGCCGTAATAGCTCCAGGCGATGGCGGTGGAGATGGCGAACAGGAGCACGCTCATGATCACGATATAGCGGCCCCATTCGCCGGGCAGGCCGAGGCGGAAGCCGAGCATGGTCAGCGGGGCCCCGCTCTCCACCGCGTTGGCGTACAGCGTCGTGTACTCCCGTCCCTCGAGGTCGCGCGCGACGCCCTCCGCCGGGGCCACCTCGCCGGTGAAGCGCACGGTCTGCTCGGGATCCACGAACAGCTCGTCCAGCGCCACCTCGTGCCACGCCACCACGGCCTCGTTCTGGTCCATTCCGGCGGGGATACCGTCGGAATACCGGATGGCGGTCGGGGCCGCCACCTCGCGGCCATACCCGGTCTCGTCCACGACGACGTACGTCAGGTCGCCCGCGCCGCGCAGGTTGATCTCGGTCGGCACCTTCGCGTCGTAGGCGCCGGTCATGATGATCACCAGCCCTGTCATCGTGCAGATGAGGATGGTGTCGATGAACGGCTCGAGGAGGGCGACGACGCCCTCGGAGACGGGCTCGTCCGTCTTCGCGGCCGAGTGCGCGATCGGCGCCGAGCCCTGCCCGGCCTCGTTGGAGAACAGCCCCCGTCGCACACCCCACATCAACGTCATGAGGAACGCGCCCGCCCCCGTCCCGGCGACGCCGGCGGTGGGGTTTAACGCCTCGCTGAAGATCGTCCCGAAGGTCGGGAGGACCTGGTCGAAGTTCATGATGATGATGGTCAGCGCGCCCAGCACGTAGATGGCGGCCATGAGCGGGGCCAGGACCCCGGTCACCTTCCCGATCCGCTGGATCCCGCCCAGGATGACCATGCCCACGATCGACGCCGTGACCACCCCGGTCAGCCAGTTCGGGACGCCGAACTCCGTCTGCATGGTGTCGGCGACCGTGTTGGCCTGGATCCCGTTCCCCGTCAGGAACGCCGTGAGCCCCAGCATGACGGCGAAGAACACGGCCATCCACTTCCACTGTGAGCCGAGCCCCTTCTCGATGTAGTACATGGGGCCGCCGGAGACGCTGCCCTCCCACGCCTTCGGGTCGTGGTCCTCCACCACGTCCCGGTAGCGCTGCGCCAGCGTCACCTCGGTGAACTTGGTCGCCATCCCGAGGAACGCCGTCATCCACATCCAGAAGAGCGCGCCGGGACCGCCGAAGTGCAGCGCGATGGCCACGCCCGCGATGTTGCCGATGCCGACCGTCGCCGACAGCGCCGTCGTCAGGGCCTGGAAGTGCGCGACGTCGCCCGGCTCGTCCGGGTCGTCGTACTTCCCGGTCGTCACCGCGAAGCCGTGCCCCAGGTGCCGGATCTGGATGAACGCCAGCCGGAGCGTGAGATACAGCCCGGCGCCCAGCAGCGCGATCACGACGAGCGGGATCTGCTGGTCGCCCACCGGGATGCCGAAATCCCACACGTAGTACCCGACCTCGTCGACGAACCACTCGACTGCGGAACCGAGCCAACCGAATATAGATTCCATTACGTAATCGCGTCTTGGGAACGCTCAATGTCGGCCGCCGTGGCCGATTCGCTGTCTGGACGGAACGGCCTATGGTACAACGCGCCAGCCGTCGGGGCCAGCCGCCGGCGTGGGCGTGGACGGGACCCGCGGCGGGAGCGTCGTGCCGCCGTCGGGGCCAGCCGCCGGCGTGGGCGTGGACGGGACCCGCAGCGGGAGCTTCGTGCCACCGGCTGGGCCGGCGGGCGGCGTGCCGTTTGCAACGGTGCCCGGCAGCTCGGACGAATCGAGGGAGAACCAATGACACGCCCGTTCATCGTCGCGCTGGTCACAACCCTGCTGTATCCGACCGGGGCTGTGGCCCAGGGGCCGCCGCTCGGCACGCCCATCCCGGAGCCGCCGCTCGGCTCCGCCGTCGAGACCACCGGCCCGGAAGGCTTCCTTGCCCGCCAGCTCGCGTTCTCGCGTGTTACGGAAGCACGGGACTCGACCGACGAGGAGTTGAAAGCGCTGTTCGCCATGAAAGGCCTCGGCTACCCGCCGGCGGAGATCTACCTGCGCGTGTTCAAGCACGAGCGGGTCATGGAGCTGTGGGCTCGCGCCGACCGCGACTCGTCCTACACGCTGGTGAAGGAGTACGCCGTCTGTGCGCTCCCCGGGCAGCTGGGGCCCAAGCGTCGGATGGGGGACTTCCAGGTGCCGGAAGGGTTCTACTACATCGACGACTTCAATCCCCGGAGCAACTACCACCTGTCGCTCCGCGTCAGCTATCCCAATCTGGCGGACCGGATGCGCCGGGAGGCCATCGACCTGGGCGGTGACATCTTCGTCCATGGGGGGTGCGAGACCGTCGGGTGTGTGCCCATCGAGAACGCCAACATCCGCGAGGTGTACTGGCTCGCCGCCCAGGCGCTCGAGGGCGGCCAGCGCGTCCTCCCGATCCACATCTTCCCGAGCCGCATGGACGAGCGCTCCCTCCGCTGGCTCGAGCAGACCTTCCAGCCCGGGGCCGAGCTCCGTCGCTTCTGGGACAACCTGGCCGAAGGCTACGCGTACTTCGAGGCGAACCGGCGCGTCCCCTGGATCACGGTCGCGGAGGACGGGAGCTACCAGGTGCCGGCGCCGCCCCGCCTCGCCGATGAAGCCGCCCGGGCCGACAGCACCGCCGCGGGCGATTCGGCCGCGACGTCCGGGGGCTCCGACGCCGGCGGTCCCTGAGCTTCGTACCCGGCCCGCCCGGCGAGACCCGGCCGCTCGGACCCCTCGGCCACCCGTCGGCACGCGCGGCTTGCTCGGCTTGCTCGGCCCACCGGCGGTCTGCGGGCTCGCCGGCGCCGCACGGTTGACACCGCACCGGCCTTGCGGTACCGTCGACTCATAACCCCGCCCGTCCACGGGGGGCGCTCTTCCCGTAGACCTCACATCCAGTTCGACGAGCGATGATCGCTTCCAGCCAGCCCGCCACGAGGCTCCTCGCGGCCGTGCCGCTCCTCATCCTGCTGGTGGCCGGGACCGCGGGCGCGCAGCAGGCGGCGGGTGGGGCCGCCTCGTTGGTGTCGAAGCGGGCGATCGGCGCCACGACCCGGATCGTGCTCTCGCCCACCTTCCTGGACCGGCAGCTCGCGCACCCCCGCGTACGGGTGGCGCACGAGAGAACGGCCGCCCGGCTGGATTCGGTCCTGGCCGCGGGCGAGATCGAGTCGATGGCGGCCGTCTTCTTCCGGGTCTTCAAGCGCGAGCGGGAGCTCGAGCTGTGGGTCCGCGAGGCCGGGGCCGAGCGGTTCACGCTGGTGGAGACGTACCCCGTCTGCGCGGTTTCCGGGGAGCTGGGGCCGAAGCGCAGAGAGGGCGATCGGCAGATCCCGGAAGGCTTCTACTCCATCGACCTGTTCAACCCCCGGAGCGAGTACCACCTGTCCATGCGCGTCGACTACCCGAACGCCGTGGATCGGGCACGGGGGTACCGCCCGTCGCTCGGGGGCGACATCTACATCCACGGCGGCTGCTCCACCGTGGGCTGTGTGCCGGTGACGGACGACCGGATCGAGGAGCTCTACCTGCTCGCCGCCGGAGCGCGGACCGCGGGCCAGCGACGGATCCCGGTCCACATCTTTCCCACCCGCCTCGACGACGACGGCCTCCGCTGGCTCGCCGACCGCTACGGCGCCGGTTTCGTCGACTACCCCTTCTGGCGGAACCTCCAGCAGGGCTACCTCGCCTTCGAGCGGACCGGCCGCGTGCCCCGGATCGGGTATCACGGCGGCCGCTACACCGTGGACGCCTCCAGAAGGTCGACGGGACCGCTGGGTCGCCCCGCCACCGACCCCCTTCCGGTGCTTCGCCTGGTCGGCCCGCGCCCCGGCTCGGGTCTGCGTGGCGGCCCGCACGTCCCCCGCGCCGTGCCCGACGACTTAACGCCGGCCCGTCCGCCCGCGTCTGTTCCGGTGGATTCGATGACGAACTCCGGAAACGAGACACTCGCAGGAGGACGACGATGGGTACGGCGATGAAGACGACCTTGGTGCTGGTGATGCTGCTCGCGGTGACGGCTCCCGCCGTCGCGCAGCGCGGCGGTCCGGGACGGGGGATGGGACCCGGGATGATTGCGGCTGGTCCCGGGCTCATGGCGCGGAACCCGGCCGCCGTGGTGCTGGAGCACCGTGAGGCGTTGGATCTGACAGCGAGCCAGGTCACCCGGCTCGAAGAGATCCGGGAGCGGGTCGCCCGGGAGAACGAGCCGCGCTGGGCGCAGCTGCGGGGTGCGTTCGGTGCGGACCCGCAGGAGATGACCGTGGCCGAGTGGCAGGCGCGCCGCCAGCGGACGCGGGACCTCGCGCCCATGCGGGCCGAGATCCGCGCCACCAACCACGCCGCCGGTGAAGAGATCCACGAGCTGCTCACTGATGCGCAGGAGGCGAAGCTCTTGCCCCTGATGCACGCCGACCGGCCCCGGGG
>JBKGZE010000216.1:0-4871 GCA_046545735.1 Gemmatimonadota bacterium
GCTGTGTCGCCATCCCGAAATCCGCAGCCGCCTCTCGAAACCCACCCCGAGGCCGACGCCGACAGGCGCACCCGAGGGTCACGAAGCATAACGGTGCCGCGCTGACGTGGATCTCGCGGGGACCGTCGAGTCGGCGCCACCGCGTGCAGCGCCGACGCGCGCCATCCCCCGAGCGGCCGCACGCGAGAGCACGTCGGGTGCACGGCCGACCCGCCACCCGCCACCAGCCACCCGCCCGAGCCACCCGCCCGAGCCGCACGGGCGCCTGCTGCCCGGCGGGCCGTCGAGTGCGGTCCCGGTAACGTCGCGCTCAGCCCCGCTCAGTCGCGTTCGTACGTGCCCGTCAACCGCGCCGTCGCCAGCGTGCGCCCCTCCATGGCCGACTCCAGCGCCTCCCGCTTCGCGCCGGCGTCCAGGTCGATGGTCTCGTCCAGCGCATAAACGGTGAAGCGATAATGGTGGGTGCCGTGCCCTGGCGGCGGCATGGGCCCGCCGTAGCCGATGTCGTCGAAATCGTTGCGACCCTGCCGCGCGCCCCCAAGCGACTCCACGATCTCGTCACGGGGCACGCCCTCGGGAATCTCCGTCAGCTCGGCGGGGATACCCCAGATGAGCCAGTGGACCCAGGTCCGGGTCGGCGCGTCCGGGTCGTCCACGATCAGGGCGAAGCTGCGGGTACCGTCCGGGGCGTCCGCGATCTCGAGCGGCGGCGAGCGGTCGGCCCCCTCGCCCGTGAACTCCTCGGGGATCCGGTCTCCTTCGGCGAACGCGCTTGATATGATGCGCATGGCGGCTCTCCTCGGTAAAGGTCCAGGGGTCACGCCGGTCCGGCGGCGCGGCAGGGACAGCTGCCGCGGATGCAAGAAGAATGCGGCGTCCCGCTACTCGCTGGGGGCTTCGGGCCGGTGAGCCGGGACCACCACCCGCGGCAGCCGCGCCCCGAGGATGGAGCGCGCCCGCTCCAGCGACTCGGCTTCGCGATCCCGATCGCCACCCGCCGCGAAGAGCGAAACCCGCTCGGGCCGGAGCGCGGCGAGGAACGCTGCCAGGGAGGCCAGCTGCTCGGGGTCGTCGTTCACGCCGGGGACGAGCGTCGTCTCGGTGTGGAGGAGCCCCCCGAACGACTCCGCGAACCCGGCGACCCCGCCCAGGATTCGGCCGAGCCGGAGCTGACGACCGGGGCGGTTCAGCCGGCGCCAGGTCTCGGCGTCCGCGGTATCCAGCTTGAGGGAGACGAGGTCGGCCGCGAGCAGCTCGTCGCGCACGTCCCCGCGCCACAGCAGCGAGGCGTTGGTCAGCACGGCGATCGGGATGGCCGCCTCCCTGAGCCCCCGGATCTCCACCCCGAGGTGGGTGTCGAGAGTCGGCTCGCCCCCCGCCTGGAAGCTCAGATGGTCGATCGCCACCCGCTCCGGGGCGCGGTCGAGGACGCGCAGGACCGCGTCCACCACGCCTTCCGCGGTGTGGAACGGGCGCCGGCGCGTCCGCAGCCGCTCTGTCCCACCCAGCCCGCAGTACAGGCACGAGTACGTGCACTGCCGGCACGGCACGTTCTGGATCGCGACCGTCCGCCCCAAGCGCGACGACTCCAGCGGGCCCGCGATGATCATCGTGCGCCGCCTCCCCTAGTCGTACGCCAGTCGGTCGGCGCGCTCGGGCAGCAGCTGCGGGTACGACTCCAGCGTTTCCAGCGACGGAAGGAAATCATGGCGCAGCACGTACTTCTCCGGCACCGGGTGCGTCCCCACCACCACCGGCACCCCGTACCGCGTCTCGATGAATTCCCTGAAATAATCGATCGACGGGCAGGGGGGATACCCGACGACGAAGCCCGTGGCCAGGTGGATCGCCTCCGCCCCGTTCTTCAGCATCTCCTCCGGCGCGTATTCGATGTTGCCCCCGGGACAACCGCCGCAGCTCGTGTACCCCACCACCTCCAGCGGCTCCTCCGCCGGGTAGCCGGCGAACCCGCCCGCACGCTCCCGCACCGCACGGAAGCACTTACCCCCGGCACAGTCACGGTACCGGTCACAGATTATGATCCCGATCTTCACACAACCTCCTATCCCGAGGTCAACCCGGACCCGCGCGGCCGCCAGGCGCGCCGTGCGTCACCGCCAGACCGTGAAGGAACACGTCCACCGACGAGTCGAAGATTCGATCCGTCTCACATGGCGCCAGGTCCGCCAACCCCAGGTGCTCGTGCAGCGTGGCCTGGAGCATCAACCCCGAAACCACCAGCCGCGCCGACACCTCCGCGTCCACGTCCGCCCGGAACTCGCCGTTCTCCACCCCCTCCTCGATCAGACGGCGCACCAGCGTCCACCCGTGGATCGGACCCTCCTGCGCCCATAATCGGAACAGCGCCGGCAGTTCCACACTCACCTCCCCCAGGACCAGCCGGATCGCGTCACCCGCGTCCGGGGCCAGCCAGTGCTGCCACATCCGCCGCAGCACCAGACGGATCCGCGCCGCCGCCGGCGCGCCCTCCTCCGCCAGCGCCCGCTCCAGTTCCCCGAACATCGACCGATGACGATGCTGCACCGCCCGCCGCAGCAGGTCCTCTTTCCCGTCGAAGTAGTAGTAGATGGCCCCCTTCGTCAGCCCCGCCGCTTCCGCCACCTCCTCCAGCCGCGACGCACGGTACCCCCGGGCCGCGAACACGTCGAAGGCCGCCTCCAGCAATGCCTCCGGCGGCGAGCCCGCATCGCCTCGGCCCTTCTTCCGCACCACCTGCTCGCTCATACTCACCAGTCCAGTCTGAACAGTCGTTCGGCCGCCCCAACCTACCACCCCGATCGACCCCGGGTCAACAATCCCGCTATGGCGAGATTCGCGCCGGACCATTACCTTCCGGAACAGGGAGATACTCATGAGTACAATCGGAACGCCAAGCTCGCGGATCGCGTTCGGCCCCGTACCCTCGCGGCGCCTGGGTCGGAGCCTCGGCATCAACCATGTCCAGCCGAAGGCCTGCAGCTACTCCTGCTGTTACTGCCAGGTCGGCCGGACGCCCCGGCTCCGGGCACAGCGAGACACCTTCTACTCGCCGGCGGAGGTGGTGGCTCGGGTACGGGAGCGGGTGGCATCGCTGGTGGCGGCGGGCGAGGAGGTGGACTACCTGACGTTCGTGCCGGACGGGGAGCCGACGCTGGACGTGCACCTGGGCGAGGAGATCCGGGCGCTGCGGTCTCTGGGGATCCCGATCGCGGTGATCACGAACGGGTCGCTTCTGAGCCGGCCGGATGTCCGGGACGAGCTGTGCGAGGCCGACTGGGTCTCGGTGAAGGTGGACACGGGTCACGAGGCGATCTGGCGCGGGGTGAACCGCCCGCACGGCCGGCTCCGGTGGCGGGACCTGGTGGAGGGCATGCACGCGTTCGCGTCGGCGTACCGGGGAGTGCTGGTGACGGAGACCATGCTCCTGGGCGGTCTGAACGACCGGGAGTCGGAGGTCCACGACACGGCCGAGCTGGTCGGCTCGTTGTCGCCGGCGATCGCGTACCTGGCGGTGCCGACGCGTCCACCAGCGGAGCCGTGGGCGCGAGCGGCTGGGGACGAGGCCGTGGTGCGGGCGTACGAGGTCTTCCGGGCGTGGCAGCCGAAAGTGGAGCTGATGCTGGAGGAGCCGGACGACGCGTTCGTGGCGGTGGGCGACATCCGGGCCGACCTGCTGGCGATCACGGCCGTGCACCCGATGCGTGAGGCGGCGGTGCGGCGGCTGCTGCAGCGGGTCGGCGCCACGTGGACCGTGGTGACGGAGCTGACCGCCGGCGGGCACCTGGCCGAGGTGCGGTACGGCCCCAACCGGTACTTCGTGCGACCGGTGGGTCGGAGCGACGCCTGACCCACCGCCGGGCGGGCGGGGCCGGCGGCGTCGAAGCCGCACGACCCGACCTGTGCCCGTCTGCGGACGGCCCTGACCCGATCAGGCCGAGATCCTCTCCTCTGCCGACTCCGCTTCCCGCCGCGCCCGGCTCCAGAAGAACCAGAGCACCAGCGGGAACACGAGGAGCCCGAGCACTCCCTGGACCAGCGGGCTGTCGATGATGGTGGGCAGCGTCAGGTTGGCCACGATGAGCCCCGCGATGACCACGCCCATGAGCGCCTCGCCGGCGACGAACCCCGACGCCACCAGGATGCCGCCGTTCGCCGCCCGGTCCACGGGTTCGCCCGTGTTCCCGTACCGCCGCTCGATGCCCCGGTCGACGATCCAGCGGAATACGCCGCCGACGAAGATGGCGAACGTGCTCCAGATCGGCAGGTACATCCCCACGGCCACGAGCATGACCGAGGGAGCCCGGACCAGGATGAGCACGAGGGCGAAGAGCATGCCACCAATGAAGAGGGGCCACGGCATCTCGGCGTTGATGATCCCGGTGCTCACCAGCGCCATCAGCCCGGCCTGCGGCGCGGGCAGCGCTGTCGCCGGATCGGCCCCGGGCGCCCCGGCGAAGCCGTACGCGGAGCCCAGGAGCATGAGCACCACGGCCAGTCCGGGCGCGGCCAGGAGTACGGCGATCAGCTCGCCTTTCTCCATGCTGGCGGGAGTCCCGCCCAGAATGTGGCCGACCTTGAGGTCCTGCATCATGTCGCCGGCGATGCCCATGGCGGTGCAGACGACGGCGGCGACGCCGAGCACCGCGAGCACCCCCTGGTCGCCGGTCATGCCGATGGCCACCATCAGGAGCGCGGCCAGGATCAGGGTGGAGAGGGTGAGCCCGCTGATGGGGTTGTTGCTGCTCCCGATGAGCCCGACCAGGTAGCCGGCGACCGCGGCGAAGAGGATCCCGGCCACGACCATGACCACCGCGGCCACGATCGATCCGCCGAAGCTCTGGGTGAAGTAGTAGTACAGCACGGTGATGGGG
>JBKGZE010000217.1:0-4862 GCA_046545735.1 Gemmatimonadota bacterium
CACCCGCCACCCGCCCCCCGCCACCCGCCACCCGCCACCCGCCACCCGCCCCAGCCACCCACCCCCCGGGCGTGACCCGAGGCGTAGACCTTTCCAGAGCCCGCCTCTATCTTCCCGCAGCCTCATTCCCGCGCACGTGAATAGAGACCCAGATACGCCGATGTCCAGACGCCTGATGCCGCTCCCGCGGCGACTCCACCTGCTCGCGCTCCTCCTGCTCGCCCTGCTGCCCGCGCCCAGCGTGGCCCAGCAGCCGGACCTCGGGGCACTGGCCCCGGACCTGGGGGCACTGGCCCCGGACCTGGGGGCACTGGACCCGGACCTCGGGGCGCCGGTCCCGGACCTCCGGGCACTGGACCGCTACATCGCGGAGGCACGGGAGGCCTGGGAGGTCCCGGGGCTGGCCGTGGCGATCGTGAAGGGGGACGAGGTGGTGTTCGCGCGCGGCTACGGGGTGCGGGACCTCCGGACGGGTGGGGAGGTGGACGAGCACACGTTGTTCGCCATCGCGAGCAACACGAAGGCGTTCACGGCGGCGGCGCTGGCGATCCTGGTGGACGAGGGCGAGCTGAGCTGGGACGACCGGGTCCGGGAGCACCTGCCCTGGTTCCGGCTCTACGACCCGTACGTCACGGAGGATCTCCGGATCCGGGACCTGCTGTCGCATCGGAGCGGGCTGGGTACGTTCAGCGGCGACCTCCTGTGGTACGGCACCCACTACGACGCCGAGGAGGTGGTCCGGCGGGCGCGGCACGTCCCGCAGGCGAACCCGTTCCGGGGCGGCTACGGCTACTCGAACCTGATGTTCATCGCCGCCGGGGAGGTTGTGAGGGCGGTGAGCGGGGAGCCGTGGGACGCGTTCGTCCGGCGGCGGATCCTGGAGCCTCTGGGCATGGAGCGGACGGTGCTGAGCACGGACAGCCTGGTGAGCCGCGCGAACGTGGCGACGCCGCACGGGCCGTGGGAGGGCGAGGTCGTCGCCTTCCCGTGGTACAACTGGGACGCCATGGGCGCGGCGGGCGGCATCATCTCGAGCGTGGCGGAGATGGCGGAGTGGCTGGAGCTCCAGCTGGACCGGGGTGTGCTGGCGCCGGGCGACACGCTCTTCTCGCCGCGGCGGTCGTGGGAGATGTGGACAGTCCATACGCCGCTGGCGGTGAGTCCGGGGTACCAGGAGCTGTATCCCACCACCCACTTCCGGGGCTACGGCCTGGGGTGGAGCCTGAACGACTACAAGGGCCGCAAGGTGGTCAGCCACGGCGGCGGCTACGACGGCATGTTCAGTCGCGTGGTGCTGGTGCCGGAGGAGGAGCTGGGCGCGGTCGTGCTGACCAACAGCATGACGGGCGTGACGACGGCCATCACGAACCGCGTGCTGGACCTGTACCTGGGCGGCGACCAGCGCGACTGGAGCGAGCTGCTGCGGGAGCGGGCCGAGCGGGCGGACGCGCGCGAGGCGGCGCGTCGGGCGGAGGTGGTCGAGCGGACGATCGAAGGGACCGACCCGTCGCTCCCGCTGGATGCGTACACCGGCACGTACGGCGGCGCCATGTACGGCGAGGCGGAGGTTACGCGGGAGGATGGGGGCCTGGTGCTGCGGCTGCTGCCGAACCCGGACCTGGTGGCGGACCTCGAGCACCTGCAGCTGGACACGTGGGTGATCGAGTGGCGCCGTCCGTTCCCGTGGTTCGGGAAGGGCGTGGCCCAGTTCCTGACGAACCCGGCGGGGGAGGTGGTCGAGTTGAAGCTGGACGTGCCCAACCAGGACCTCTGGTTCCACGAGCTCGAGCTGATCAGGCGGGATGGCTGACGGGGGAGGCCCCATGACACTGCAGGAGCTGCTGGAAACGCGCCGGGACCAGATCGTGGAGGAGGCGACGGCGTCGCTGGACCGGCGCCGGTTGCCGCACTACCGCTCGAGCGGCGGCGAGCGGAACCGCAACCGGCTGGAGCGGCTGCACGATCTGACCGCCCGGTGCATCCGGGACCGCACCATTCTGCCCATGGTGCAGCACGCGGAGCGAATCGCCACCCAGCGCTTCGAAGCGGGGTTCGGCCTGGCCGAGGTGCAGGCCGGGTTCGGCGCGTACGAGGAAGTCCTCTGGCGGTGGATCGCCGCCGAGCTGGAGCCCGCCGACTTCCCGGAGGCGTTCGGCCTCGTCGGGACGGTGCTGGGCGCCGGGAAGGAGACCGCCGCCGTCGAGTACGTCTCCCTCGCCTCCAACACCCGCGTCGGCTCCCTCGACCTGTCCCGGCTCTTCGAGGGCGGGTGACCGCATGCCCCACGTCACGCTCGAGTACACCGCCGGGCTCCCGGCGGAGATCGCCACCCGGCCCCTTTTCCGCCGACTGCACCGCCTCCTGGCGGACGCGGGCGGCATCGACATCGGGAACTGCAAGAGCCGATCGGTGGCCCGTGAGGAGCACCTCCTCGGCGAGGAGTCCGCGGACACCGCCGGCACGCCCTGGGTCCACCTCGAGGTCCGGATACTGGAGGGACGGTCCCGGGACGTGACGGCCGCGGTAGGGAGCGGCCTCCTGGAGGCGCTCCGGGAGGCTTACGCCGTCGTGGACCCGCCGCCCCAGGTGACCGTCGAGATCCGGGAGATGCCGAAGGATCTCTATTTCAAGTGGGTCCCGCAGGGGTGATGCGGCGCAGGTGGGCGGCGGGAAGACACACGAAGCCTGCCTCCACCGCCGAAGGTTCGGACCGCCGGGCGTCGCCCTGGCCGCCCGTCACCGTCAGGGTGCCGGGCAGACGCCCTCCGCCATGGTCGCAGCGCCACCGTCAGGGTGCCGGGCAGACGCCCTCCGCCATGGTCGCAGCGCCACCGTCGCGCCGCGTGCGGACGTAGTAGTTCCGGTCGACGCGCACGGCGGCCGGGTCGGTGGTCCCCAGCTCGGCCCGCTGCCAGCGTGTGGTGGGGCGGATCCGGACACAGGGCCCGTCCCGTACCCGCACGTCCACCGGCATGTCGAAGCCGTCCAGCGCGTCGGCCCAGCGGTGCTCCAGCGCCTTGCCCCGTGTCCGGAGCTCGAGCACCGGCACGTCGGTGGTCTCCAGGTACTGCCGGAAGACGGGATCCAGGTCGAGGCCGGCGTGCTCGGCGATGTAGGTCCGCACCTGGTCACCGGTGACGATGCTGTGTCGGAACGTCTCGTTGAGGCCCCGGAGGATGCCGCGCCAGCGGTCGTCGTCGGCGACGATCTGCCGGATGGTGTGGAGCATGTTCCCGCCCTTGTAGTACATGTCGCCTGAGCCCTCGGCGTTCACGCCATAGGCGGGGATGATGGGGCGGTCGTTCCGGATCAGCGCGCGGGTGCCGCGCTGGTAGGTGGCGCCGGCCTCGGTGCCGCGCAGGCACTCGGTGTAGAGCGACTCGGCGTAGTTGGCGAACGCCTCGTGGACCCACATGTCGGCCAGGTCGGCGGTGGTGATGCTGTTGCCCCACCACTCGTGGGCGGTCTCGTGCACGATGATGAAGTCCCACTCCAGGCCGAGCCCGGTGCCCGAGAGGTCCCGGCCCCGGTACCCGTTCATGTAGTTGTTGCCGTAGGCGATGGCGCTCTGGTGCTCCATCCCCAGGTGCGGCGTCTCCACCAGCTTGTAGCCGTCCTCGTACCAGGGGAACGGGCCGAACCAGTGCTCGAAGCAGGCAAGGAGGGGCTCGACCTCTTCGAACTGCTCGCGGGCATCGGCCAGGTTGCGGGCGAGGGGCCAGAAGTCGAGGGTCAGGGGGCCGAGCTCGCCATCGAAGACGCCGCCGAAGTGGGTGTACGCGCCGGCGTTCACCGCCACGTTGTAGTTGTTGATGGGCGCGGTCACGAACCACTCCCAGGTGGCGGTGCCGTCGTGGTGCACCACCGAGCGGAGGCGTCCGTTCGAGACGTTCACCAGCGGCTCCGGGACCGTGATGGCGATGCGCTGGCTGTCCGGCTCGTCGGCCTGCGTGTCCTTGTTCGGCCACCACACGCTGGCGCCCAGTCCCTGGTTGGCCGTGGCGATCCAGCGGTTCCCGAGGCTGTCCGTCGCCCATGCGAAGCCTCCGTCCCACGGCGGGTTCACCGCCACCCGCGGGCGGCCGTGGTACTCCACCGTCACGGTGTCGACCGAGCCGGCGGGCGATTCCGGCACGTCCACCCAGACGACGTTCCCCTCCCGGCGATGCTCGAGGACCCGGCCCGCGCCGCCACCGGCCCCTCGGACCACCCGGTCCACCAGCAGCGGCTCCTGGAGATCGATCTGCATGGTGGTCCCCGGCTCCAGCACGCGGTACACGATCCCAACGCGTCCGCGGATCGTGCTGTCCGCCGGCTGCACCGCCACGTCCAGGTCGTAGAAGGTGACGTCCCACCAGGCCCGGCCCGGCCCGATGGACCCGCGCAGCGTGTCCGCGCGGGTGTATACCGGTGTCTCCTGCGCGCGCGCCGGGGCCACCACCAGGAGCAGCCCGGCCAGCGCGGTCAGGGTGAGGGTCAGGGATCTCATGAGCGGGCCACCATGGTCTGGCGTTCGGTTCGCTGGCCTACCGCCCTCCGGGGTGCCCGCGCTGCGGGCCGGCGGGCTTGTCCGGTCGCTGGTACTGGGGCTTCTGCAGCTCGCGGAGGAGGTACTCGACGGCGCGCTCGATGATCGGCTCGCGCCCGGCGGCGATCTCTTCGGGGCGGTCCAGCACCTCGATGTCGGGCGCGACGCCCTCGGCTTCCACCGCCCACTCGCCCTGATCGTTCAGGAAGGCGAAGACGGGGACGGCGATGCTGCCGCCATCGACGAAGCCGGGGTTGCCACTTATGCCGACCAGTCCGCCCCAGGTGGTTTCGCCGATGAGCGGTCCGAGTCCGAGCTCCCTGAAGTAGTAGGG